>NZ_CAUVXO010000274.1:0-6593 GCF_963555865.1 Protofrankia sp. Cr1 | reverse complement strand
GCCTGGTCCGCCGCTGGCGGCGCGCCGGGCGGTTGCGGTGAAGGCGCGGGTGCGGGTGCGGGTGCGGGCTCTGCCGCCGCGGGCGGCGCGGCGGCTTCGCCGTTCTCGTCCAGGGTGGACGTCATGACGGGATGGCTTCCTTCTGGGTGAGCGCTGTGAGGATGTCGGCGGTGAGGCCCTCGGCGGGGATGGCCATAGCGGCGCGACCGGCCTGCAGGACGACCACGCGGTCACACAGCTGCGCGAGTTCGTCGAAGTCGGAGGAGGCGATGAGGACGGCGCAGCCGCCGCCGGCGCTGTCACGGACCGCGCGGTAGATATCGGCGCGCGCGACGACGTCAACGCCCTGGGTGGGCTCGTCGAGCAGCAGCAGGGATGGCGTGCGGCGCAGCCAGCGCGCGAGCACGACCTTCTGCTGGTTACCGCCGGACAGAGCCGCGAGCGGTGTCTCGACCGACGGCGTCCTGACTCGGAACGCGGCTGCCAGCGCCCGGGTGTCGCGCCGTTCACGGCCGACGCGCATCCAGCCGCGGTAGTACCGCCGCAGTACCGACAGCGACACGTTCTCGCGGACCGTCATCCCGGTCAGCGCCGCGTCACCGAGGCGGTCCTGGGGTACCAGCGCCACGCCGCTCGCCATCATCGCCCGGGTCGAGTGGCCGGTGACGTCCCTGCCGGCGAGCTGGACCTGGCCGGCCACCGGCCGGCGAAGCCCGAACACTGTGCCCAGAGCGGTCGAGCGCCCGGAGCCGAGCAGGCCGGCGAGCCCGACGATCTCGCCCGCGTCGATGGACAGGTCGAGGCCGGTGAGGGGGCCGGCGACCAGGCCGCGGGTGACCAGCACGGGCTCGGTCGCCGCGACCGCGGGAGGCTCCGGCCGCCGGGACGGGGCCCGCGACTCGCGGCGCGGCTGGCCGGCCATGGCCTCGACTAGTTCCTGTTCGGTCGGGCGTGCCGCTGTCAGGCTCGCCGCGAGGTGGCCGTCGCGGAAGACGGTGAAGTCGTCGGCGACCTCGAGTACCTCGCGCATGCGGTGGCTGACGAGGACGATCGTCTGCCCGGCCGCGGCGCGCCTGCGCAGCGCCGCCATCAGCGTGTGCGACTCCGCGTCGGGCAGGCTCGCGGTCGGCTCGTCGAGCAGCAACACACAGGTGTCGTCTTCCTGGTCCTGCAGCGCCCGCGCGATCGCTACCAGCGTCTTGGTCGCCGGCCGTAGTGCTCCGACGGGAGTGTTCGACGCCGCGGGGATCTCGAACCGGTCGAGCAGAGTCGTGACGCGGGCGCGCAGTGTGCGCCACCGGATCTGGCCCGCCAGGGTGGGGAACCCGGATCCGAGGGCGATGTTCTCGGCGACGGTCAGGCCGTCGAACAGGCCCAGATCCTGATGGACGAACCGGAGCCCGAGCTGGTGGGCGCGCCGCGCGGTCAGCTGCGTGGCCGGGACGTGCGCGCCACCGACGATGACCGTGCCGGCGTCGGCCGAGCAGACGCCGGCGAGGCACTTGAGCATGGTCGACTTGCCGGAGCCGTTGCCGCCGAGCAGTGCGTGGACGGTGCCCTGGCGGACGCGCAGCGACGCGTCCGCCAGGGCGGTCGTGGCGCCGAACCGCTTGGAGACGGCCAGCGCCTCCAGGACGGTCGGCGCCTGCGGTGCGATCGCAGTCACCCGCGCGACCAGTCCTTCCGATAGGCGGACTGGTAGTCGATCGTCGGGGAGTAGGCGAACGACGCTCCCTGCGCGGGCAGGTTGTGGGTCGAGTCGATCACCTGGAGGCCGACGCCGGCCGGTAGGACCGGCTGGTGGGCGAGCACCCGGGCTAGGGCGTCGACGCCGGCCCAGCCGATCCAGGGGGCGCTGAAGCCGACGGTGGCGTCCTCGCCGTTGCCCTTGCGGATCAGGTCCAGGTTGCCCTGCTCACCGAAGTTGCCGATGACGGCGAGCTGGTCGGCGCGGCCGGAGGACTGCACGGCCTGCGACAGGCCCGCGAAGAACCAGCCGTCGAGCGGGACGTTCACCGCGTTCGCGGTCGGCGCCTTGAGCAGCGCGGTCGCGAACTTCTGCGGCAGCTGGCCGCCGGCGACGTCCGCGTTGCCGACCTGCAGGGTGTCGAGCACCTTGCAGCCCGCGCAGGTGGCGAGCTCGGCGGTGAAGCCGCCCTGGATCCATCCGCCCCAGATTGAGTCGGTGAATTCCAGGCTGAGGACCTGGGCCTTCCCGCTGGTCCGATCGATGATCCAGTCGGCTTGGAGGGCGCCAATCCGGCGCCACCACTGCTCGGCGGTGACGTCGGCGAGGTTCTGGACGACGGCGCTGTACAGCTTCGTCCCGCCGCTGATGTCGCAGTCGTTGCCGCCGGCGCCGATCGTCGGGATGCCCGCGGCCTTCGCCTCCCGGAGGGCGGCCTGGAAGCTGTCGCAGTCCTGGCCGATGACGATGATTCCCGTGGCCTTGGCGCTGATGCCCTGGCGGATGCAGGCGGACCAGCCCTGCGGGTTGAGCTGGCCGTCGCACAGCTTGGCGGTCCAGCCTGCGGCCTGCGCGGCGTCGACGGCGGCCTGGGCCGGGGCGGCGCAGGTGGGGACCGACTGTCCGCAGGAGACCACCCAGGCGAGCGCGCCGGGCTTCGGGGGCACGGCGGCGGTCGGCGCGGTGCCGAGGACCCCTCGATAGGCGTCCGGGTGCGTCCCCCCGGACGATGCGCCGCTGACGGCTGTCTGCGCGGCCGGTGAACTGGTCGACGAACTGGTCGACGAACTGGAGCAGCCAGCGACGAGCGCCACCACGGCGAGTAGGCCGAGTCCTGACATAGCGAAGCGACGGCGTAAGTGGATCACGTGGCGAGTTCCTCCGATGAGACCACCGTCACAGATGCGGTGGGTAGCGTTCATGATGGAAGCCGTGCCACACCTCGTCCACGCCATACTGGGTATGGTCTGTATAAGCCTCGTTTATGCACTCCTGGTCGCTGGCCCGGGGGTCATCAGGCGGGAGCCGGCGTCGGTGAGCAGGGCGCGCAGCCAGATGTGGGCGGGGTCCCGCTCGTACATCGGGTGCCACCAGAGGGCCTCGGCGATGGCCACGGCGTCGAACGGGCACTCGAGCGCGCGGACGTCGCCCGCGGCGGTGAGCTTGCGGGCGAGCCTGCGCTGGACCAGCCCGACCCGGTCCGTGCCCGCGATGGCGAACGGCAGCGCGAGGAAGGAGTCGACGACGACCTGGACCCGTGGTTCGACGCCGAGCAGCTGCAACTGCCGGCCAGCGGACGTGAACGCCGTGGGCGCGTGGTAGGTAAACACCCAGGGCAGCTCGGACAGGAGCTCCATCGCCAGGCTGTCGCCCACGCGCGTGTTCGCCGTGGCGACCAGGCAGACCCAGTCGTCGGTGTAGAGCTCGGTGTAGGGCAGGTTCGACAGGAAGCCGTGCGGCAGCAGAATTCCGTCGACCGTGCGAATCCGCTCGGCGGCGTGGTCGATGTCGGCGGTGGTGTGCCGCTCGAAGCGCAGTACGACGCCGGGAGCCCGCGTGAAGCTCAGGTCCTGCAGGGCCTCGCTGAGGACGGCGGCGGCGTAGTCCGAGCACAGCAGGGTGAACTCGCGCCGTTCGGCGGTCGGGTCGAAGGCGGGGGCCGCCTCGAAGACGCGCCGGGCCCCGAGCATGGCCAGGCTGGTCCGTTCCTTGAGCTGCACGGCCAGTGGCGTCAGCTCGTAGTGGTTGCCGGCCCGGCGCAACAGGTCGTCGCCGAAGTGCCGGCGCAGTTTCGCCAGCGCCAGGCTGACCGCGGGCTGGCTGACCTGCAGGCGCTGCGAGGCGCGGGTGACGCTGGCCTCCTGGAGCAGGAGGTCCAGCGTGCGCAGGAGGTTCAGGTCGACGTTCGGCAACTCCACCAGCCCAGCCTGGCATAAGCGACGCTGATGCGCATGGCCTGACCACGCCCTGTCCTGATGACGCTCTGGGGGCTTCAGGGGGTGCTCCTCCACGCCCTGCCGGTGCCCTCTGATGGTCAGCCGTCGTCGAGTCCGCCGCCGGTGGTCTGACTGGTCGAGAAGGCGCGGCCGGCGCTCACCGCACCGCTATCGGGTTGACGGGGGAGCCGACCGCGCCGGTGACCGGCAGCGGGCCGGCGGTGAGGAAGAAGTCGTAGACACCGTCGGTGGCGCAGGCGGCGGCGAGCGGGTCGAGGTCCCACATCTCTCCGATGAACAGGCCGACGTGGGGGATCACGACCTGGTGCAGCGGTTGGAAGGCGTGGTCGAACTCGTTGGGGCGGACCTCGAAGCCCCAGGTGTCGGTGGCGATGGCCGCGATCTCGGTGCGGTGCAGCCAGTCGGCGGTGGTGAACGACAGTCCGGGTGCGGGTCCGCCGGCGTAGTCGCCCCAGCCGTCGCGGCGGGCGCGGGTGAGCTGGCCGGTGCGCACGAGCAGGAGGTCGCCTCGGCCGACGGTCGCCGTGGCGCCCTGGCGTTCGATGGTCCGTTCGAGGTGCTCGGTGGTGATCGCGAATCCGTCGGGCAGTTCCCCGTCGGCGTCGAGCGCGCGTCCCACGTCGAGGAGCACGCCGCGGCCGGCGATGACGTCGGCGACGGTCTCGATGCCGGTGACGTGGTCGCCGAGGCTGGTGACGACCTTGTCGGCGCGCCGGCCGTTCCAGGCCATGCCGTGGTCGAAGATGTGCCCGAGGCCGTCCCACTGGGTGGAGCACTGCAGTGGCATGGCGATCACGTCGTCGGCGCCGCCGATGCCGTGAGGGAAGCCCTGGTTGCCGTGGACCGCGTCGACGCCGGTGTCGAGCATGGTGTGGACGGGGTTGGTGCGTCGCCGCCAGCCCTTCTGCGGCCCGTCCATGTCGAAGCGCTGCGCGAGCGAGAACGACTCGCCGGTGCGGACGAGAGCCGCGGCGGCGCGGCGCTTGTCCGCGTCGAGGTGGTTCATCGTGCCGCGCACGTCGTCCGGGCCCCACCGGCCCCAGTTGGAGACGCGCTTGGCCGTCGCGGCGATGGCGCTCTCCGGGTCGGTCCGGTCGAGGTCGTCCGGGCTCATCGGCTGTTCCCGTCCAGTTCGGTGAAGGTCTCCTCGATCCAGTCGGCGATGAACGTGCCGACGTGGGGAAGGTGGTCGAGCCCGATGTGTTCGGTCGCGCCCTCCTCGGGGGTGAAGATTCGCAGCTCGCGTTTCGGGCTGTTGACAGCCTGCTCGTAGGAGCGGTGCGCGTAGGCGACCGGGATCTGGCGGTCGTTCTCGCCGTGGGCGATCAGGAAGGGCACGGTGATGTGCTCGACGATGCCGTCGAGGTGGACGGCCTCGGCCTTCGTGATGAAGGTGTCCAGGTCGGTCTCGCCCCAGACCCACAGCACGTGGCCCCAGTAGTGCGGGACCGGGTTCTCGCCCTCCCGTTCGAGCCGGCGCTTCTGGACGGCTCCCCAGTTGTGGTTCGCACCCCAGGCGACGCACAGTGCGAGGCGCTTCTCGAAGGCGGCGGCGCGCGGCGCGTAGTAGCCACCCAGCGACCAGCCGACCAGGCCGATCCGGTCGGCGCGGATGTCGTCGCGGGTCTCCAGGTAGTCGACGCAGGCCGCCGCCCAGTCCTCCGTGGTCACCCGCGCGGTGAGGCCGTGCAGCCTTAGTGCCTCGCCGCTGCCGGGGCAGTCGACCATCAGCGTCGAGACGCCGCGGGCGGCGAGCTCGACGGCGAAGCCGGCGGCGTACATGTGCTCCTTGGTCGAGTCCAGCCCGTTCCACATGACGACGACGGGAGGCCGGGGGCTGCTGGGTGTCGCCGCGCTGGTGAAGTACGCCGGCAGCGAGCTGTCCTCGAACGGCACCTCGACCCGGGTCGTCGCCGGGTCGACCAGCTCGATGCCCCTGGTCAGCAGGTCCATGCAGCGCTGGTAGACGGCCGCCCGGTCATGGCCTTTCGCGCTCTGCATCCGCTCGGCCTGGCTCAGGTAGTTCGCGGCGCGCAGGTACTTCTGGCCGGCGGTGCGCCGATGGCCGGCCTTCTCGGCGTCGGCGGCCTGCCCTTCGAGCTGGTCGGCGACGGCCGCCCACGCGGCCATCAGTTCGCGGGTGCCGACGTCGGAGCCCTGGGCGGCCAGCTCGCGCAGCGGCCGGCAGGCGCGGTCGACCTCGTCGATCAGGCCGCCGCTGTTGAGCGTCGCGACGACGCTCAGGTTCCAGACATAGTTGCCGGGGAAGTACTCGAACATCGTGACCTCTCGGGGATAGTGCCGACGCGGGGGTCAGGTCGAGCTGACCGGCGCCGGTGGAACGTAGGACGGCCGCAGCGCGTCGGAGACAGCCTTGGCGCCGCCGTGGGAACTCGCGCCGCCGTCGACCGGGATCTCGGCGCCGGTGACGAACGAGGCGCCGTCGCCGAGGAGGAACAGCACGACGGAGGCGACCTCGTCGGGAGTACCGGCGCGGCAAAGCGGTGTCTGCGTGACCGAGGCGTCGCGGAACACCGCGGTCGCGGTCGCGGTCATGGCCGTGTCGATGAAGCCGGGGTGGACGGTGTTCACGCGGATCCCGCGGCCGGCCAGCTCGAGCGCGGCGGCGGCACTCAGGCCGCGCACCGCCCACTTGCTCGTCGTGTAGG
>NZ_CAUVXO010000273.1:4146-7340 GCF_963555865.1 Protofrankia sp. Cr1 | reverse complement strand
GCCTCGGCCATGGTGTGCTCCTTCGGAGAGATGAGGTCAACCCGCCGTCCGAGTCGCTGAATGTGTATCCGATCAGACACCTCGAACACCTGCGGCATGTTGTGGCTGATGAGGATCACCGGCAGACCACGGTCACGGATGCGCCCGATGAGCTCGAGAACCTGGCCGGACTCCCGCACGCCCAGTGCCGCGGTCGGCTCGTCCATGATGACGAGCTTGCGTGCGAACGCGGCGGCCCGGGCCACGGCCACACCCTGGCGCTGACCACCGGAAAGCTCCTCGACCGGGTTCGTCATCGACCGCAGACCAATCTTGAGTTCGCTCATCTGTTGCGCGGCCTGACGCTTCATCGCCGGTTTGTCGAGCATCCGCAACACGCTGCCAAGCGGTCCGCGACGGCGTACCTCACGACCGAGGAACATGTTACTGGCGATATCCAGCGCCGGCGCCACGGCAAGATCCTGGTAGACAGTCTCGATCCCGTGCGCGCGGGCATCGGCCGGGCTGTGGAAACGGACCGGGTGGCCATCGAGCAGAAACTCGCCCAGGTCCGGCGTCACCGCGCCGGACAGCGCTTTGATCAGGGTCGACTTTCCCGCTCCGTTGTCCCCGATGACGGCAAGCACCTCGCCGGCACGCAGCTCGAAGTCGCAGCCGTCCAGCGCGGTGACGTGACCGTACCGTTTGACCAGGCCACGTGCCTCGAAGACGACGTCCTCCCGACCAGCCTTCGTGGTCTGGTCCGCCGTGACACTCACTGGTTCCTCCTTCGGGCGATCTGGTCGATGGAGACAGCGGCGATCACAAGTATGCCGGTGATCAAAACCTGGTAAATCGACTTGGTCCCGATGAGCTGGAGGCCGTTACGGATGACCCCGACGATCAGTGCGCCGATGAGAGTCCCGACGACGCTGCCCCGCCCGCCGAACAGGCTGGTTCCACCGAGGACGACGGCGGTGATGCTGTCGAGGTTGTCGGTCTGTCCGGCATTCGGGTCACCAACGCCCGTCCGGGATACCAGGAGCAGGGCCGCGATGCCGTAAAACAGACCCGCGGCCGCATATACGGTCAACAGCAGGCGGCGGGTCGGGATACCGGTCCGGCGGGCCGCCTCATGATTATCCCCCACAGCGTAGACGTGCCGACCGGCCGCAGTCTGGCTCAACACATACCAGAGCAGGGCGAACAGCAGCAGCATCAGCACCGATCCATACGTGACGTCTGTCTGGCCGATGCTGAACGTCTTCCCGAAGTAGGTCAGTGCCGACGGTAGGCCGGACACCGTCTGCTCGTCCGAGTAGATATGCGTCAGCGCGAAGGCGATGTTCAACGTGCCCAGCGTGACAATGAAGGGCGGCAGCCGCAGAGAGGTCACCAAACCCCCGTTGAGCAGGCCGAAGCCGGCGCAGACCAGTAGTCCGAGGGCGATCGCCAGGTACGGGTTGAGCCCGGACTCGACCGCCAGACTGGTCATCACGATGTTTCCCAGCGCCATGATGGCACCGTTGGACAAATCGATGCCAGCGGTGAGGATCACCAACGTCTGCCCGATCGCCAGCGTGCCGACGACCATGACCTGCTGGAGAACGAGAGACAGGTTGGTGCCGGTCAGGAAACGATCAGATTTGATCGAGAAGAAGATACCGGCCAGAAACAGAGCGGCCAGCGGACCAAAGGTGGATATGCCGAGCACCTGCCGCAGGCCCGCGCGAGCACTCGCGCGGGCCCCGGCAGCCGGCTCGGCAACCGTCGTCGTCATCATGCGCAGTCCAATGTTTCGTGAACCCCAGGAGCCGTGAACAAGAAAAAGGACAGGCCCATACGGACCCCGATCAGAAGAACCCTGGGCGGTGGGCCCGCTGTCACCGGACCCACCGCATGGAAGATCAGCCCCAGCAGTTAGCCAGACCGAAGTCGACATCCTTCGACTCGACACCGTCCGCCGCCTTGGCAGTGACCAGAGTGACACCGGTGTCGGTGTATCCGGACGCCTTCGTACCGCTCGCCGCATAGGCGACGACAGCGTTCACACCCTGCTCAGCCATCTTCAGCGGGTACTGCTGAGAAGTCGCAGCGATCTTCCCGTCCCGGACAGCCTGCACACCGGTGCAACCACCGTCAACCGAGACGATCAGAACATTCTTTTCCTTGCCCGCGGCCTTCAGCGCGGTGTATGCACCCAACGCAGCCGGCTCGTTGATCGTGTAAAGGAGGTTGATGTCCGGAGCCTTCTGCAGACAGTTCTCCATCGCCGTCTGCCCCTTGGCCTGGTCGCCCTGGGTGTCCTGACTACACACGACACTCGGCGCGCTGACCGGGGACGTCGCGCTCGCGTCGACGCCGGCGGCACCGAAACCCGACAGGAAGCCGTTGTGACGCAACACCCCGACCGTGACACCAGGAGCAAGATCCAATGTGGCGATCTTAGCCGGCGTGCTCCCCAGCACCGCCTTGGCGTACTTACCGATGAGCACACCCGCGGTGAAGTTATCCGTCGCGAACAGCGCATCCACCGCAGACTGCGGATCCGTGGGAGTGTCCAAAGCGATGACCAGCACCCCCTTGGCCCGCGCCTTCTGGACCGCCGGGACAATCGCCTTGGTATCACTCGGAGTGATCAGAATACCCTTCGCCCCGGCCGCAACCATGTTCTCGATCGCGGTGACCTGACTGGCGTTGTCACCGTCGAACTTGCCGGCGGCGGTCAACAGCTTGGCCCCCTTGGCCTTCGCCGCCGCCTCCGCACCCTCCTTCATCTTCACGAAAAACGGGTTGGTATCTGTCTTCGTGATCAGCCCAACGGTTACGGCGGCGCCGGACGCGGCACTCGAGGCGGCGCTGGAGCCGGCACTGGAGGAGCTGGCCGCGGGGGTGCCCGTGTCGCTCGACGAGCTGCCACACGCCGAAAGGACGAGCGCAGCTAAAGCCGGCACGGCCGCGAGCCGCACCCCACGCTGCCACCAACCGGCGGCTGCACGTCCACGGCGAGACCGGTCCGCCCAGCCACGGCCGGCATCCCTCATCCCCGCCCGCGCCCCCACGCGACACGGCGGCAGCTGTGCGACCTCTATGTGATCAACCATCCCTTGTCCCCTTCTGACCGGCAACCGGAAGCTCCGGGTTGCTCTGAGCTGGGCGAAATGTAACTCGCATCACAGAGGTGCGCAAGCGTTTGCGCGAACGCTTGCGCAAAA
>NZ_CAUVXO010000273.1:2965-3872 GCF_963555865.1 Protofrankia sp. Cr1 | reverse complement strand
AGTCAGGAGATCAGCGTGGTGACAATGGCGGACGTCGCCAGGGCCGCGGGCGTCTCGGTCTCCACGGTCTCCCATGTGATCAACAGCACCCGGGTGGTACGGGAACAGACCCGCGAAGCGGTACTGCAGGCGATCGAGCAGACCGGGTACACGCACAACACGATCGCCCGATCACTGGTGACGGCAAGCACCCGCACGATCGGCCTGACGATCCCGGTGGTCACGAACCCGTTCTTCACCGACGTCGTCCACGCGATCGAAACGGAGACGTCGACGGCGAGCTACACACTGCTGCTGGTGGACTCCAGGGACGACCCGGACCAGGAGCTGCAAGCGGTACGAGCACTGCACGGACGACGGGTCGACGGGATGATCATTGCTCCGACGTCCAGCGCTCCGGGTTCAGCCCTGGCCTACCTGGCCGCCAACGCCGTGCCCACGGTCCTTGTCGACCGTCTGGCCTCAGCGGACTTCGACCAGGTCGGACCCGACAACGAGGAGCCGACCGTGGCTCTGGTCCAGCACTTCGCCGAGCTCGGTCACCGCCGCATCGGCATGGTCGCCGGCCTGCCCGGCCTGACCACCACGCAGGAACGGCTCCGTGGATACCGTCTCGGGCTCGCGCGATGCGAACTCCCCTACGATGCCGGGCTGGTCGGCCAGGGCGCATCCCAGGCCGAACCGGCGCGCCAGGCCGTTCACGACCTGCTGGCACAACCGAACCCGCCGAGCGCACTGGTCGTCGCCAACAACCTCATGACGATCGGGGCGCTGCGGGCCTTGCGCGAGGCCGGCAAACGCGTGCCGGACGACGTCGGGCTCGCGTCGTTCGACGACGTCGAGTGGGCCGATCTGATCTCACCTCGACTGACCACCATGGCCCCGCCCCGCCTCGAGCTGGGCAGGA
>NZ_CAUVXO010000273.1:0-2522 GCF_963555865.1 Protofrankia sp. Cr1 | reverse complement strand
CCCCACAGCGAGGCGACCTCGCGGGCAAGATCCGCGATCCGGGCCCAGTCGCCGGCCGCGACCGCGTCGGCGGGGGTCAACCAGGATCCGCCGACGCAGCCGACATTGGGCAGGGCCAGGTAGTCCCCTGCCGTGGCGACGGTGATGCCGCCGGTGGGGCAGAACCGCGCGTGCGGCAGCGGTCCCGCGACCGCCTTGAGGTATGCCACCCCGCCCGCGGCCTCCGCAGGGAAGAACTTCATCTCGGTCCGCCCGCGGTCGAGCACCGTAAGCATGTCAGAAACGGTGGCGACGCCGGGCAGATACGGCAGGCCGCAACCGTCCATCGCGGTGAGCAGGCGATCGGTACAGCCGGGGCTGACCAGGAAGCGCGCCCCGGCATCGACGCACTGCTTCACCTGATCGGTTGTGACGACCGTGCCCGCACCGACACAAGCCTCGGGCACCTCCAGGGCGATCCGCTCGATCGACCGCAACGCCGCGTCAGTACGCAACGTCACCTCGATGATGGGCAGGCCCCCGGCGACAAGGGCGCGGGCGAGCGGCACCGCAGCCTGGATGTCGTACAGGACGACGACGGGTACGACCGGTGCGACGTCGAGCAACGACGGCGACGAGGCCGACGGTTGTGGGATCATGGTCACGCTGTCACCGTCAGCACGCTGGCCCCGTGGTCGGCCGGGCCGACCCTGCTACGGAAAGCGGCAAACAGCTCACGCCCGGTTCCCACCCAGGCCTCCTCATCGGGTGGCCCACCCGTCGGCGCACGGCCGTCGAGATCGACGCCGAGTACGTCGAGCGAGCCGGCCGTGGCATCCAGCCGGATGACGTCGCCGTCACGCACCCGGGACAGCGGTCCGCCCGTTGCCGCCTCCGGCGTGAGGTGGATCGCGGCCGGGACCTTGCCGGAGGCGCCGGACATCCTGCCGTCGGTGACGAGCGCGACGCGGTGGCCACGGTCCTGCAGCACGCCGAGGGCCGGGATGAGCGTGTGCAGCTCGGGCATGCCGTTGGCCCGCGGACCCTGGTAGCGGACGACAACAACAAGATCACCATCGAGCTCGCCCGCGTTGAATGCGGCGAGGAAGTCCGCCTGGTCGTCGAAGACCCGTACCGGCGCCTCGACGAGGAGGTGCTCGGGATGTATCGCGGACGTCTTCATCACTGCCCTGCCAAGCGAGCCGGTGAGCATGCGCAGCCCACCATCAGGTGCGAACGGCTCGGCCGCCGCGCGGAGCACGTCCATGTCGAGGCTCGTGGTCGGCCCGGCCCGCCAGACGAGTCCGCCGTCGGCCACCATCGGTTCCTGCCGGTAGCGGTCGAGGCCGTGGCCGGCGACGGTGCGGACGTCGCCGTGCAGCAGACCCGCGTCCAGCAGCGCGCCGATGAGGAACGCGGTGCCTCCGGCGGCATGGAAGTGGTTCACATCGGCGGGGCCGTTCGGGTAGATCCGGGTCAGCAGCGGTGCCACGGCCGACAGGGCGGCGAAGTCGTCCCAGGTCAGCTTTATCCCTGCGGCGGCGGCAATGGCAACCAGATGCAGGGTGTGGTTCGTGGATCCGCCGGTGGCAAGCAGACCTACGACACCGTTGACGATCGCACGCTCGTCGATGACTTCGCCGATCGGTGTGTACGCGTCGCCGAGAGCGGTCAGCCTGGTCACCTGACGCCCGGCGGCGGCGGTGAGCGCCTCGCGCAGCGCGGTGCCGGGGTTGACAAAGCTCGCGCCCGGCAGGTGCAGGCCCATGAGCTCCATGAGCATCTGGTTGGAATTGGCCGTGCCGTAGAACGTGCACGTACCCGCGCTGTGATAGGATGCGGCCTCGGCTTCGAGGAGCTCCGCTCGGCCGGCCTTGCCTTCGGCGTACAGCTGGCGGATACGGCTCTTGTCCGCGTTGGGCAGCCCGGACGTCATCGGTCCGGCGGGGACGAGCACGACCGGCAGGTGGCCGAAGGACAGCGCGCCGATAACCAGCCCAGGGACGATCTTGTCGCACACGCCGAGCAGCAACGCGCCGTCGAACATGTCATGAGCCAGGGCGACCGCGGTGGCCATCGCCACCACGTCCCGGCTGAACAGCGATAATTGCATGCCCGCACGGCCCTGGGTGATGCCGTCGCACATCGCGGGCACGCCACCCGCGAACTGTGCGACACCGCCGGCCTCACCTACCGCCTTTTTGAGCAGCGCAGGGAAGGTTTCCAGCGGTTGATGCGCGGAGAGCATGTCGTTGTACGCCGACACGATGGCGATGTCGGGCCTGGCCGCACCGCGCAGTTCGAGCTTGTCGGTCGGGGTGCAGGCTGCGAAACCGTGCGCGAGGTTGGAGCACCCGAGGCTGCCGCGCGCCGGGCCCGCCTGGGCCGCGGCGCGGATCCGGGAGAGGTAGGCCTCGCGGGATGCCGCGCTGCGTGCCGCGATCCGCTCGGTCACCTCAGCCACAACAGGGTGCAGGACCGTGGGTGTACTCACGCGGTTACCTCCTCGTGCCAGGTGCGCCCGTCGCGCTCGATCAACGCGA
>NZ_CAUVXO010000272.1:3721-6885 GCF_963555865.1 Protofrankia sp. Cr1 | reverse complement strand
CGGTCGGGCTGGTCACGATGCCGCGTCCCGCAGGACATAACCCACCCCGCGAACCGTGTGCAGCACGCGCGACTCGCCGCCGGCCTCCAGTTTGCGGCGCAGGTAACTGACGAACACTTCGAGCGAGTTCGACGACGGTCCGAAGTCGTACCCCCAGACCCTCTCCATGATCGTGGAACGGGAGAGGACCTGACGCTGGTGGACGAGAAACAGCTCCAGCAGGTCGAACTCGGTCTTGGTGAGCGTCAGTTCCCGCTCCGCACGGGTCACCTGCCGGCTGCCCGGATCGAGACGGACGTCGGCGAAGAGCAGCGCCGGGGGCACGCCGGGCAGGACCGTCGAGGAGTCTGCACCCGCGGCGACCGCGCCAGCCGAGGCCGCGGCCCGGGCGGACAGCGATGCCCGGCGGGTCAGCGCGCGCAGCCGGGCGAACAGTTCCTCGAGTGCGAACGGTTTGACCAGATAGTCATCAGCCCCCACGTCCAGGCCGCTGACCCGGTCAGCCAGTCCATCACGGGCAGTGAGCATCAGTACCGGCAGGTCATCGCCACGGCCACGGAGCCGGCGACACGTTTCCAGGCCGTCCACCCGGGGCATCATCACGTCCAGCACGACGATGTCCGGGCGGTCACGAGTAACCGCGTCCAGCGCCTCGGCACCGTCGCGGGCCGAGCTGACCTCGTAGCCTTCGAACCGCAGCGACCGCTCTAGAGACTCCCGGACCGCCGGCTCATCATCAACCACCAGTACGCGCACACCCCACAGTCTGCCCTCCGAGTCAGGCTCCACGAGCCCTCCGGACGGCCTCTCAGCATCGCCTACCGAGATCCTTATGCACCGTTCAGTTAGCAGGCTCGTGGGCTAGCAGGCTCGTGGGCTAGTGGGTTACCGACGCCGGGCCGGTGGATCGACCCACCGGCGACCGAGCGGGTCCGTCGAGCTCGGGGAGCGGGCCACTGTCGATCACGCTGGTGGAACCCTGGCCGGCGGGATCCTCCTCGTCATCGCGATCCCGCAGTGTCGCGTCATCATCACCATCGTCGATCATGACAACCTCGCTGCGCTGGACGCTGCCGAGCTCGATCCCCTCGACGTCCAGCGCCGCCCGGACGCGCTCGCGCAGTGCCCGTGCGACATCCCACTGCTTGAGCGGCTGGGTCTTGGCGACCACCCGCAACGCGTAGCCGTCCGCGGTCATCGATTCCATCCCCCATACTTCGGGTTCGGCGATGATCAGGGAGGCGAACGCCGGCTCCGCCCAGAGCTTGTCCGCGGTCGTCTTGAGAATCCGCTTGGCCCTGGCCACGTCGGTGTCGTAGTCCAGCGGGACGTCGAGCACCATGCGTGCCCATTGCTGACCCTTGTTCCCCACCCGCGCGATCTCGCCGTTGCGGACATACCAGACCGTACCCTCGATGTCCCGCAGTCGCGTGACTCGTAGGCTGACCGCCTCGACGCTCCCGCTGACCGGTCCGACATCGATGACGTCGCCCACACCGTACTGGTCCTCAAGGAGCATGAAGACGCCGGACAGGAAGTCCCGGACGAGATTCTGCGCGCCGAAGCCGACGGCCACGCCGACCACTCCGGCGCTGGCGACGATGGGCGCGAGGTTGATGGCCAGTTCGCCGAGAACGGTCACGAACGCGATCCCGAACACCATCACCGAGGTGATACTGCGCAACAGGGACCCGACCGTCTCGGCGCGCTGGCGGCGTCGTTCCAGCAGGACGGTCGGATCACCGAAGGCACCGAGAAGGATCGCGCGCCCGGACCGGAACAGCCCGCTGGGCCCACCGTTGGCGGCCCGCCGGGTGGTCCGGATGATGAAGCGGTGCAGCATCGTCCGGACGAGAAAGGCGATCATCAAGATCAGTAAAATTTTCAGCGGTGTCCCGAGAAAGACATTGGCACCGCCGGCGAGGTACTCACTGTGGGTCAGATCGAAAACCGTCCGGCATAGGACGCCGGGCTTCTGGCCACATGCGTTCTGGACCGCACCAATGATCTGGTCGAGACTGGGAGTGATCGGGAGGTCGGTCGGGCTCGGGCTCGGGCTCGGGGTCGGCACGGCGGCTGCGGGCGAGCTCGACGCCTCGACCGCCTGGCTCAGTAACGACCCGAACGGCTGGGCGAACACGGACACGGAGACGGCCACGGCCGGATTCAGCTCCTCACAGGCAATCGATCTTCTTAGAGCAACCGGTGGTGCGACGCTCGCGGGCACCACGCGGTGCCCAGTCTTACCGATGGGCCGCAGCCGCGGAGCGATGGGTTGATGCCAGGGAATGACGTATAGTCAACGAACAGGCGCGTAAAGTGGCTCGAACGTGAGCAAAGTTGCACAGTGTGTCAACGATTACCCGACGACAATCGCAAACCCGCTCGCATTCGAGCTCTGAAGGCGGTTGACTGTCTCAGTGTCACCGGTGGCGAGCTCGTGACGGCCGCCACCCGGTAGGGCGAGGAGGTCGGCGCGTGACAGAAGCGCTGGTTCTCAATGCCACGTATGAACCGTTATGCGTGGTCTCACAGAGGCGTGCGCTGGTGCTCGTGCTCACCGAGAAAGCAGTCATGGTCGAGGCCGGAGATCGGGTTCTCCACTCGGCGACATATGCGGTCGAGGTACCCGTGGTGGTGCGGTTGGCCCGATTCGTCCGGGTGCCGTACCGATCCCAGGTGCCACTCACCCGCAAGGGAGTGCTGGCGCGCGACCATCACCGCTGCGTCTACTGCGGTGCGCCGGCGACGTCGCTGGATCACGTCATCCCCCGCTCCCGCGGGGGCGCGCATGTATGGGAGAACGTGGTGGCGGCCTGCGGCCGCTGCAATCATCTGAAAGCAGACCGGGCTGTAGCCGATCTTGGCTGGCGGCTTCGCACGGCTCCCAGAGCGCCGAGCGGAGCCGCTTGGCGCATTCTGGGCAGCCGGCGGATGGACCCGCGCTGGTCGCGCTATCTCAGCTCGGACGGTGACGAAGCCGCATCCGCCTGACCCCGGAGGCGTCGCCCACCCGCCTGGGGTCCGCCTGCCCACGATCCATCGGCGCCGGCCGGAAGGGTCAGGTGGTCATCACCAGCAGGGCGGTGTCGTCGTCGGTCTGCACGGCCAGCCCGGAAGCGGTCAGGCAGCGCCGCAGCAGCACCCGGGCCGGGACAGGCTGC
>NZ_CAUVXO010000272.1:0-3483 GCF_963555865.1 Protofrankia sp. Cr1 | reverse complement strand
GCTGGCGAGACCGCGACGCAGCCGGTCCATGCCGTCCTGGAGCGGGTGCCGTCGGGACTCGACCAGGCCGTCGGTGTAAAGAACGATTCCGGAGCCTGGTGGGAGCTCCAGCGAAGTCTCCGAGAACACGTCGATATCACCGACTCCCAGTGGCAGGCCCGGATCGAGCACCAGGTAGTCCGGCTCCTCGTCGGGCATGACCAGCAACGGCGGCAGATGACCGGCGTTCGACACGGTCGCCCGGCGGGTCCTGGGGTCGTAGACGACATACATGCAGGTAGCCAGGTGCAGCCCGGGAAGGGCGTCGACAACCCGGTCGAGCCGGGACAGCAGCTCGGCCGGCGCCCAGTCCTCCAGGGCATACGCCCGCAGCGCCGCCCGAAGCTGGCCCATCACCGCGGCCGCCTGCAGACCTCGTCCCATGACGTCACCGATCGCGATCCCCACCCGACCATCCGATAGCGGGATCACATCGTAGAGGTCGCCGCCGACCTCGGTCCCGGCCGTGCCGGGACGGTATTCCACCGCGATCTCCACCCCACGCAGGGCCGGCGGGTCCGCCGGCAACAGCGAACGCTGCAGGGTGAGCGCGCACTCCTGCTCGGCGCTGTAGCGCTGGGCGTTGTCAAGGGCGGCTGCCCCCCGGCGAGCCAGGTGCTCGGCGAGGCTGATCTCGACGGGTGTGTACGTGCCCGACTCGCGGATGAGCATGACCGCACCGAGTACCCGACCGCGGCCCGGCATCGGCACGGTGATCGACGGTCCCTTCAGGAGCTGGTGGTACAGGCTGTCGGCCCCAGCCCGGATCGACAGCCGCGCCGCAAGGTCGTCGGTCAGGTAGGGGGTGTACCAGGTCTGTCCGGTACGCAGCACCAGGCCGGGCGCGTAGTCGTTGTCCAGGCTGGGCTGCTCGGTGGCGACGGCGCCGCGCAGGACCTCCGCGACCCGGCCGTTGCGGTGCACGATCGCGCCGATGCCTATCTCGTCGCCGTCGCGGAGAAAGACCATGGCCCCGTCACCGAGCCGTGGTACCGCCAGCGATGCGATCATGTCGACGATCCGCTGCGGGACGAGGGAACCGGACAGCGCCAGACCCGCGTCGGACAGGAATCCGAGCTGCTCGAGCGCCGTCCGTTGCGCGACACGCTTGCGGGGACGAAGGACGTGCCCGCGACGTCGGCGCCGCCCATCCAGGACACGACGGATCCGAGCCAACGAGTCACACACGCTTTGCGAAATCGAACGATAACGTATAGTCACCACCTCCACGCGACGAAGTCTAGTTCGGTTAGCGGATATCACGCCTGACGACAGGGATCGGGACTTGGATGGAACCATGCACCTTTGGTGGCTCGACGCCGTCCTGTACGAGGTCTACATCCGCAGCTTCGCCGACTCCGGCGGCGACGGGATCGGGGATCTCGCAGGCATCGCCACCCGCCTGCCCTATCTGCGCGATCTGGGCGTGGACGGAATCTGGATCACACCATTCTACCGGTCACCCATGGCCGATCACGGCTATGACGTGGCCGACCACCGCGACGTCGACCCGTTGTTCGGTGATCTGGCCACCTTCGACGCGCTCCTGACCGACGCACACCGTCATGGCCTGAAGGTGCTCGTCGACCTCGTCCCGAACCACTCCAGCAACGCCCACCCGGCCTTTCGCGCGGCGCTCGCCGCCGGCGCAGGTGCCCCCGAGCGTGACCTCTACATCTTTCGGGACGGACGCGGCGAGAATGCGGCGCAGCCACCGAACAACTGGGTGTCGGTGTTCGGCGGACCTGCCTGGACCCAGGTGGCTGACGGCCAGTGGTACCTGCACCTGTTCGCACCGCAACAGCCCGACTGGAACTGGCGGCACCCCCAGGTGCGTGCCGACCATGACACCACCGTCCGTTTCTGGCTCGACCACGGCGTCGACGGCTTCCGCATCGACGTCACCCACGGCCTGGTCAAGAACGACCTGCTGCCGGACAACCCACCAGCGCCGGGCGAGACGATCACCTTCTTCCGGGAGCGGGCCGAGCCCCACGCCTGGGACCAGGACGGCGTCCACGAGATCTACCAGCGCTGGCGGGCGATCGTCGAGGACTACGACCGCCGCGACGGTAAGGCGCGGGCGCTGGTCGGGGAGACCTGGGTGGCCGACCCGCGACGGCTGGCCCGCTACGTCCGGCCCGACGAGCTGCACCTGACGTTCGCGTTCTCGCTGCTGGCCGCCCCATGGTCGGCCACGGCCTGGCGTAGTGCGATCACCGAGGATCTGGCCGCGACCGCGGAGGTGGGCGCCCCCGCGACCTGGGTGCTGTCCAACCATGACGTGATCCGGCCGGCCAGCCGCTACGGCGACGGCGACGGCGACGGCGCGATCGGCCTGCGCCGAGCCCGGGCGGCGCTGCTCACCCTGCTCGCCCTGCCCGGGCCGGTGTTCCTCTACCAGGGCGACGAGCTCGGCCTGCCTGAGGTGGACGTGCCGCCCGAAGCCCGCCAGGATCCCGTCTGGGAGCGGTCCGGCCGGAGTCGGCCCGGCCGGGACGGCGCCCGGGTGCCACTGCCGTGGTCGGAACACGCCCAGCCGTTCGGGTTCAGCGCCGCCGGCGTGACGCCCTGGCTGCCGCAGCCCGATGCCTGGGCCGACCTGACCGCCCAGGCGCAGGCGTCCGACCCGATGTCGACGCTGGTGCTGACCCGTGGCGCGCTGGCGCTGCGCCGCGCGCTTGCCTGCCTCGGAGGCGGCGCGTTGCGCTGGCGGGACGACCTGGCACCCGGATGCCTCGCGTTCGACCGCCCAGGGGTCCCAGGCGCACCAGACCAGGCCGGTCTGACCTGCGTGATGTCGACCGCCGAGCGGGACACGACATGTGCGCTGCCCGGCCGCCTCATCCTGGCCAGCGGCCCGGTCGGCTATGACGGGGTCACGCTGACCCTTCCCCCGGACACCACCGCATGGCTCGCGCCGCGATGACCCGAACAGGTGCCGTTCCCCGGATCACCCCGACGGTCCGCGATCCGTCGCGCAGAATGGTCGGTGTGACTCAGCGACCGGCGATGGCCCGCCCGACCGATACCTTCTACGACGCGGTCGGCGGCGAGGAGACGTTTCACCGGCTGGTGGCCCACTTCTACGCAGGGGTCGCCGAAGACCCGTTGCTGCGGCCGCTCTACCCGGAGGAAGACCTGTCCGCCGCCCAGGAGCGGCTGCAGATGTTCCTCGTCCAGTACTGGGGCGGGCCCTCAACCTACAGCGAGCAGCGCGGTCACCCCCGACTGCGGCTGCGTCACGCACCGTTCGTGATCGGCCCGGCTCAGCGGGACGCCTGGCTCATCCGCATGCGTGCCGCCGTCGACGAGCTGAACCTGCCCCCCGAGCATGCGCAGCCGCTGTGGGACTACCTGACGATGGCGGCCAACTCACTGGTCAACCACCCCGAATGAGCCGCGGCCCGGCCCGCTCTGTGGACGGGCCGCTCGCCCGCACAC
>NZ_CAUVXO010000271.1:5913-7201 GCF_963555865.1 Protofrankia sp. Cr1 | reverse complement strand
GTGGTGGACGGCACCGATCCGTAGCCAGCCGTCCCGCTCGTAACGGCCCAACGCCTCGGCGACGGTACGGAGCTGGTGTTCCCCGAGCCAGCCGTAGTGCTTTTCGTGGGTTTCGGCCATCGTCGAGTTCAACCCGGCCACGACGACCCGGCGGTCGGGGATTTCGAACAGTGACCATTCCGCGCCGACTCCGAAGCCGATCGCGGCGTCGATACCGTAGAACCGCCGCAGCAGGGCGTCGAAAAATTCCCACTTCGGCCAGTACGGCGGGAGGGGAGTCTCGTCGGCCGCTTCGCACTGCAGAAAATAGGCGTTGCATAGCTTGCTGTTGACGTCGTGGTTGCCGGGGATGACCACGAACCGGTTTCGGTCGAGTTCCAGGCTCTCCGCCAGCGCGACGAGGAAGTCGTACACCTGGTCGAATTCGACTTTCGCGCCAGTCTCGGCCAGGTCACCGGTGACCACGACGAGGTCCGGTCGCAGGCCGTCGACCTCGGCGCGGCCCCGCAGATCGTCGTGCAGCCGGGCGAACAGGGACGCGTGGGCACGGTCGGCATCGGTTAGCCCGGCCCGGCCGAACACGTGATGGGCCCCGAACTGGGTGTCGGAGATGTGTAGCACCGTGACGGCCGGCTCCGTGGCCTTGCCCGGCCTGCCCGCGGCTGTCCTGCCCGCGGCTGTCCTGACCGCGGCTGTGACCGCACTGGCAGCTCCGGGGAAGGCCGGTTGGTCGGCACCACGCGCCGCGCGACCGTTCGGGCCGGGGAACTGCGGGGCGACGGTGGGCTTCGCCCGGCCTTCGATGGACGCGGTGATCCCCGTGAGCAGCGTGTCGGCGGCGGACGTCTCGTCGTGGCCGACCAGATCGATGTAGGTGGTCGACCGCAGCAGACCGGTGGGCTGGCAGTCCGCGACCCGGACCGGCACGATCCGACGGTCGAGCCCCTCGGGGTCGTCCGGCCAGATCGCCAGCCACTCGGCGTTGCCGTACCGGGAGTCGGTCAGAAAGGTGGGGGACAGGATAGGCACCACCCGGGCCGAGGCCGGCAGCGCGAGCTGCATGCTGGCCGCCCAGTTCGTACCCGGGACGAGGTCCCACGCCTGCAGGAAGACCCGTGCGGACCGCTCGCCGGACCGCTCGCCGAACCGCACCCGGGCCTCAAGCTGCCACGCGATCCACTCCGCCCAGGCCCTGTCGACGCCGGTGTAACTGACGAAGAAGTCGTAGCGACCGCCGTCATCGGACGTCGTTGTGTCGGTGACCCCGCCCCCGTCAACCATGGGTAAA
>NZ_CAUVXO010000271.1:0-5400 GCF_963555865.1 Protofrankia sp. Cr1 | reverse complement strand
GAATGTCACGATACGCGCCCGCCCCGGTCGTGCGGTCAACCATCCAGCGGGAGTACCCGAGGTAGCATAAGGAGTATGAGCGAGCCTACCCAGAAGTACTCGATCACAATGCCCCGGGACGTCGCCGAGGCGGCCCGCGCCCGCGGCGGTCCCTCGGGCCTGTCCGCATACGTCGCCGCGGCCGTCGCGCGCCAGATCGAACGCGACAACCTCAACGACCTGATCGCGGTCGCGGAGGCCGAACACGGACCGATCACCGATGAGGAGATTCAGGCCAGGCGCGACACCCTGCTACGCGTCCGCGAGCAGCAGGGCATCGCCGGCTCGAGCGCGGCATGATCCGCGAGCCCGTAGTGCCGGGCGGCACCCTGGTTTTGGACAGTGAAGGACTCGCCAAAGCGGTACAGCGCGACCGTGAGGTCACCGCCTGGCTCGCACTCGCCCGCGCCGACGACATGCGTGTGATCACCAGTGCGGCGACGTTGGTCGAGGTGGTGCACCCGCGCATCAGGCGTCCGGCGCTGGAATGGACCCTGTCCCGCATCGTCGTCGAGCCCGTCACCGAGGACATTGCCCGCCATGCGGCGGCTCTCCTGGGCGATGCGGGTCTGCATGGTCACAAACACGCGATCAACGCCATGCTCTGCGCCACCGCGCTCGCCGTCCCCGGCCGCGTCACCGTCCTCACGTCGGACCCTGACGATCTCATGGCGCTCTGCGGTAGGCGGGTTACTCTCATCAAGATCTGAAGTGCCAGGGGTCTGACGTCGCGTTGTCTACCGGATGTTCGTCCGAAGGCGTGTCTTTGCGTTCGGCCGGTCGGCCGTAGCCAGCTGCTACGCTTGTCGCATGGTGGCGTCAGTGCCGTCCCGTGAGTTGCGCAATGACACGCGTGGCTTGTTGCGACGGGTCGAGGCCGGTGAGGAGCTGCTCATCACCGTTGACGGTCGGCCTGTCGCCCGGCTCGCCGCCGTGGGCCGCCGTCCCCGGTTCATCAGCCGCGAGGAGTTCGTGCGCCGGTTCCTGTCCCGACAGGCCGATCCCGAACTCCGGGCCGACCTCGACGAGCTGGCCGCGGACACCACGGACGATCTGCCGCCGCTGTGACCGCGGCCGGGCTCGCCGACACCTCGGTCTTCATCGCGCGGGAGTCCGGGCGGGAACTGCGTGTGGACGCGCTGCCCGACGCTCTCGCCGTCTCCATCATCACCGTCGCCGAACTGCGGGCGGGGGTGCTGGCCGCTCGGAATCTGGCTGCGCGTGACCGGAGGCTCACCACGCTGCAGGAGGCGTTGGACCTTGATCCGGTGCCGATCGACGATGGTGTGGCCCAGGCGTGGGCGCGCCTGCGGGTTGCGTTGCGTGACTCCGGACGGCGGATGACGGTGAACGACACGTGGATCGCCGCCACCGCGCTCGCCCTCGACGTTCCGGTGGTCAGTCAGGATGATGACTACGCGGACGTGCCGGGCCTGAGCGTGATCCGCGTCTGACGATCGCTGCGGGAGACCAGGCCGATCCCGTCGTCACCGGCGTTCGTCGCCGGCCGTTCGAGGGAAGGCCAGAGGCGCAAGCGAACGTCAGGTCAACCGCGCCCGGGGCGGGACGGGGGGTAGGGGTAGCGGTGTGTCTTCCGAGAGCCGCCGGACGGTCGGGTCGTAGCCGTCCAGCTCGCCGGGCTCGAAGCGGACGTTCCCGATCACCCACCAGAAAGAGCCGTCCGGTTCACCGACGAGCTTGTACGAACCGTCCGGACGTAGGAGCGCCCACCCGTCCCGAACGCCGATCAAAGTCGCGATCGAGCGGCCGGTGGCGGTGTCCCACAGCCGGACCGTGGCATCGTCCGACCCGGATGCGATCATGGTGCCGTCGGGGGAAAATTCCACCGACCGCACCGTGCTGGTGTGGCCGGTGAGGGTGCGCAGTTCGGCGCCGGTGGTGGTGTTCGACAGCCGGACCGTGCGATCGCTCGATCCGGAGGCGATCATGGTGCCGTCCGGGGAGAATGCCACCGACCACACCGGGCTGGTGTGACCAGGCAGGATGCGAATCTGTTGGCCGGTGGCGGTGTTCCAGAGCCGGACCGTGCGATCGTCTCCCCCGGAGGCGATCATGGTGCCGTCCGGGGAGAACCCCACCGACCACACCGGGCTGGTGTGACCAGGCAGGATGCGAATCTGTTGGCCGGTGGCGGTGTTCCAGAGCCTGACCGTGTGGTCGTCTGATCCGGAAGCGATCATGGTGCCGTCCGGGGAGAACCGCACCGACCACACCCGGTCGGTGTGGCCGGTCATCTCCGCGATCTGCTGGTTGGTGGCGGTGCCCCACAGTCGGACCTTGTGATCACTCGACCCGGAGGCGATCATGGTGCCGTCCGGGGAGAACCGCACCGACCACACCCGGCTGGCTTGGCCGGGCAGGGTCCGGATCTGGTGGCCGGTGGCGGTGTCCCACAGTCGGATCTTGCCGTCGTCTCCCCCGGATGTGATCATGGCGCCGTCCGGGGAGAATGCCATCGACCACACCCGTTTGGTGGGGGCGATCATAAGCGCGGTCTGGTGGCCGGTGGTGGTGTCACAGAGCCGGACCGCGCGATCGCCCGACCCGGTGGTGAGCATGGTGCCGTTCGGGGAGAATCCCACCGACCACACCCGGTCGGTGTGGCCGGTCAGGGTGCGGATCTGTTGGTTGGTGGTGGTGTCCCACAGTCGGACCGTGTGGTCCTCCGACGCAGAGGCGATCATGGTGCTGTCCGGGGAGAATGCCACCGACCACACCGGGCTGGTGTGACCGGTCAGGGTGCGGATCTGTTGGCCGGTAGCGGTGTTCCACAGTCGGACCATGTGGTCGTCCGATCCGGAGACAATCATGGTGCCATCCGGGGAGAACCCCACCGCCCGTACCGGTTTAGTGCCCCCCGTCGGGCTGGGGCGGCCGGTCAGGGCGCGTAGGAGCTGGCCGGTGGCGGTGTCCCACAGCCGGACCTTGCCGTCGTCTGATCCAGAGGCGATCATGGTGCTGTCCGGGGAGAATGCCACCGACCACACCGGGCTGCCGATGCCGATCAGGGTGCGCAGCTCCCCGCCGGTGGCGGTGTCCCACAGCCGGACTGTGCGGTCGTCTCCTCCGGAGGCGATCGTAGTGCCGTCCGGGGAGAACGCCACCGACCACACCGGGCTGCCGATGTCGGTCAGGGTGCGCAGCTGCGCACCGGTGGCGGTGTCCCACAGCCGGACCCTGCCGTCGTTTGATCCGGAGGCGATCATGGTGCCGTCCGGGGAGAATGCCACCGACCGCACCCGGCCGGTGTGACCGGTCAGGGTGCGGACCTGTTGGCCGGTGGCGGTGTCCCACAGTCGGATCTTGTGATCGCTCGACCCGGAGACGATCATGGTGCCGTCCGGGGAAAATCCCACTGACCGCACCCGGCCGGTGTGACCGGTCAGGGTGCGGATCTGTTGGCCGGTGGCGGTGTCCCACAGCCGGACTGTGCGGTCGTCCCCTCCAGATGCGATCATGGTGCCATCCGGGGAGAACGCCACCGCATTCTCTGGCGAGGCGGGTGACCGCAGCATCGCCTGCGCGGGATCCCGCCCGGCGACCGCTGCCGCAGCCAACTCGGGCGCGTCTCGGGCGGCGCCGAGCCGCCCACCGAGAACGGCCGCCCGTGACCACCGGCTTTCCGTCAGGACCGCGCCGGTCAGGTCCGTGTCGATGAAGCGGGCACCGCGAAGGTCCGCCCCGGTCAGATCCGCTCCGGTGAGTTCGGTGCTGGTCACCCTCGCCTGCTTCATCGACGCGCCGGCCAGGTCGAGCCCGGGCAGCGTCCCGCCGATGATCTGGATGCCGTCGAGGGCGGCCTTGCGGGCCATTACCCGCTCCGCGCTGACGTCGCGAACCGTCGCTCCGGTCAGTTTCGCTCCGGTCAGGTCCGCGCTGTCGAGCGCGGTCCCCGCCAGGGAGGCCCCGGTGAGGATGGCGCCGCGTAGGTCGGCGCCGCGCAGGTCGGCGTGGTCGAGGCGGGCGTCGGTGAGGTTCGCCCGGCGCAGGTCGGCATCGCGCAGGTCCCGACCGGCGAGATCGTGGCCGGCGAGATCGGTACCGGCGAACTTCGCCCCGGTCCGTAGCGGGATGTTCAGCCGCCGTGCGACTACCAGCGCGTTCGCCTTTGCCACCGCGGGCGCGTTCGGATCGTCGACGGTGTTCTGGGCCCAGCGGGCCGCCTCGGTCCTGTCGGCCAGATCGGCGAAGAAGTCGGCCATCAGCTCCGACATCTCCCGTGCCGCGAGCAGATCATCGGCATGGCCGGTCTGCGCTGTGAGTCGGCGGGCGATGTCGGCCGCGACCAGATACTCCATCACCGACCGGTGGATGAAGGAGAACCTCCCGTCGGCATCGCGGCGCAGTGCCGTACCCGAACCGAGCAGCAGGGCGGTCTCGGCCGGGGTAAGACCCCGGGGGTCGCGCATCGACTGGAGCACCCCGGCGGCGATCTCGGTCAGCCTGGCCAGGTCGATGAAGGCGGCACCGTCGCGCCACAGCGTCACGGCGAGCTCGGTGACGGCGGCGTTCCGTTCCTCGACCGTCATCTCCGGTGACCGGTCGCACTCGTAGACCAGCCACTGACCGAGGAGTTCCCGGTACAGGTCCGCCGCGGTGACCGAGCCGCCGGACTGGCGCGCTTGGCGCAGCCGGTCCTCCTCCAGATCGGCGATGAACGACAGCAGCCGCGGGTTACGTGCCAGGTCGGGGAGGTCCCGCACGTGCTGGATCAGGTCCAGCCGGGCTGTCGCCCGTTGTTCCGCTTCTACGCGGCGGGCATCGGTGTCGGGGAATGCCGTCGACAGTGCCCGTGTGAAGCGGCCGACGAGGAAGTCATCGATCTGTTCGGGGGTGAACTCCGCCAGCCGGACGATGAACCGGCCAAGCGTCCGCTCGACCCTTTCGCCGGTCACCGTCAGCACGTCGTCGTCGGTGAGGAAGAACTCGGCCCGGCTTGTCACGACGATTTTTGCCCGGCTGGTGGCCGCCGCCCGGCTGTCGGGGTCGGCCCGGTTGTCGAGGGCGGCCAGCAGGGTGCCGAGGTGCGCGACTGCGCGCTGGTAGGTGACGCGGGTGGCGAGTTCGTCGAAACCATCGAAGATCAGTACGAGGCGGCCCTGGGCGAGCATGTAGCGGAAGGCGTCGAGGTCTGGCCGGCGGACCTGGGAGTCCACCAGATGCTGGGCGATGAGCCGGTCGAGCTCGATGGATTTCTCCAGCTGCCGCAGCTCGATCAGCATCGGGTCCACATGTGGCAGGTGGCGAGGTAACGCCAGGGCGAGTTCATGCGCGAGAAAGGTCTTGCCGTGGCCGGAGTCGCCGAGCACGAGGATGAACCGGGCTTCGTCGGTGGTGAGC
>NZ_CAUVXO010000270.1:0-6704 GCF_963555865.1 Protofrankia sp. Cr1 | reverse complement strand
TGCGGGCCGAGCCGGACACCGACGTCCACGTCCTGCGTGCCGGCACGGTCGGTGTGTTCTACCGGGCATCCGAGCCTGGGGCCAAGCCGTTTGTCGCCGAAGGCGACACGATCGTCCGGGGCCAGCAGGTTGCGATCATCGAGGCGATGAAGCTGATGATCCCGGTGGAGGCGGACGTCTCCGGCCGCGTCGTTGAGCTGTTCGTAACCGACGGTACCCCTGTCGAGCACGGCGAGCCACTGCTGGCGGTGGCCGCCGGCACCACCACCGGTGCCGGCCGATGATCAAAAAAGTGCTGATCGCCAACCGTGGTGAGATCGCGTTGCGGGTGGCCCGCACCTGCCGTGAACTGGGTCTTGCCACGGTGGCGGTCCACTCCGCCGCCGATCGCGACTCGGCGGTCGTCCGGTTCGCCGACGAGGCGGTGCAGATCGGGCCCGGCCCGGCCAAGACGAGCTATCTGCACATCCCGGCTGTGATCGAGGCGGCGCGGGGCTGGGGTGCCGACGCGATCCACCCCGGCTACGGTTTCCTGTCGGAGAACGCGGACTTCGCCGAGGTGTGCGAAGAGGAGGGCCTCACCTTCGTCGGGCCGCCGGCGTCGGTGATGAACTGCCTTGGCGACAAGGCCAGCGCCCGTTCGATCATGTCCGAGGCCGGGCTGCCGCTGCTGGCGGGTAGCCGGGACGCACTCGACCACGCCGACGAGGCAGCGGAGTTCGCGGCCGGAATCGGATTCCCGGTCATCATCAAGGCGGTGGCCGGCGGCGGTGGGCGCGGCATGGCCGTGGTCGATGACCCCGACGCGTTCCTTCGCGCCTACAGCGAGACTCGAGCCAGCGCCCAGGCGGTGTTCCGCGACGGGCGGCTCTACGTGGAGCGCTATCTGCAGTCCGCGCGCCACGTCGAGGTGCAGATCCTCGCCGACACCCACGGTAACGTCGTCCACCTCGGCGCGCGCGACTGCTCGTTGCAGCGTCGTCACCAGAAGCTCGTGGAGGAGACGCCCGCTCCGCGACTGCCCGCCGACACCGTCGAGCGCATGTGTGACGCCGCGGTCCGCGGCGCACTGGCGGTCGGTTATGTGGGCGCGGGCACCTTCGAGTTCCTGGTCGACCCGGCCGGTCAGTTCTATTTCATGGAGGTCAACTGCCGGCTCCAGGTGGAGCATCCGGTCACCGAGATGGTCACCGGGATGGATCTGGTCCGCGAACAGCTACGCGTCGCCGCCGGTGAACCGCTCGGGTTCTCCCAGGACGACGTCGCCGCGCGCGGCGTCGCGATTGAGTGCCGGATCAACGCCGAGGACCCGACGGCGGGTTTCACGCCGACGCCGGGGGTGGTCAGCGAGTTCTCGCTGCCCGGCGGCCCGTTCGTCCGCGTCGACACCCATGTCTTCGCCGGCTACCGCATTCCGGCGCTGTACGACTCGCTGCTGGCCAAGGTCGTCGTCTGGGCACCCGATCGAGACCAGGCACTCGCGCGGATGCGTCGGGCACTCGACGAGCTGCGCCTGAGTGGTCCGACGGTGACAACGACCGCCGGCTTTCTGCGCGGTGTCCTCGACCACCCCCGGTTCTGCCGGGCCGAGCACGACACGTCCCTCATCAACGAGATCACGGCGGTACCGCGTCCCTGATCCGCGTCCCTGATCCGCGTCCACCCCGGCAGACAGCAGAATCGATCTTGCCGGGGTGTTCATAGAGCGACCGGCAATAGGGGACGTGGCGTCGCGGGGCTGGGGCACGCACCTCGCTGTGTTGTCGTCGGTCGCCACCCAACACCAGGGTGACTTCCTCCTCCGCCTCGCGATCTACGCGCCCCAGCCCCGCTCCTTGATCCACGCCCCTGTTGCCGGGCGCTCTTAGTGTCGCATGTCACAAACGACTTCACGGCAATTGAATTACGAGCAACAATGTGCTGAATCGCTGGCTGTGGATGGGCGCCACACACAGGGATTGCCGAGTCGATTGGGGTGTCCCGGCCCAGGGCGGTGCCCCTGGCAGATGGGGAGGATCCTCATGAGCACATCGGGGGCACGGGTGGTTGGACGGGTGGTCGACACGGCTCGCTATCCCCTGGCAGCGCCGACCGGAGCCGACTGGAAGTACGTGGTTTCTCGCACCCGCCGCGAGCTGCACAATACCGGCTGCAGCGTCCTGCCTGGTTTTATCAGGCCGTCCCGGTGTGAAGAATTACAGCAGGAATGCGCGACGATCGCGCCGGCGGCGTATTACGAGGTCGAAACGGTGAACGCCTACAACATCGCACCGGACGCGATCCTTCACGAAGATCATCCTGCTTCCGTCGCCATGCGGCGCGGCAATGCGTTTGTGGCACGCGATCG
This sequence comes from Protofrankia sp. Cr1, assembly GCF_963555865.1. Lineage (NCBI taxonomy): Bacteria > Bacillati > Actinomycetota > Actinomycetes > Frankiales > Frankiaceae > Protofrankia > Protofrankia sp. Cr1. Next base: position 4,357 of record NZ_CAUVXO010000270.1, on the reverse strand, counting down.
CATACCCGAGGATTTCATCATCCATCGGCTCTACACCGACGAACTGTTTCAGCGCTTCATCGCGGACTGCTTCGGGCTGGGCCGCCTCCACGAGCTCGCAGACCCCCTTGCCGGGCTGTGCCTCAATGTCGTCATGCCAGGAATGGAGCATCCCTGGCATTTCGATACAAATGAGTTCGCGGTGAGTCTGCTCACCCGGGAACCGCGAGCCGGTGGTGTGTTCGAGTATTGCCCGGACATCAGGTCCGCGCAGGCGGAGAATTTCGACGACGTGCGGGCCGTGTTGGCCGGCCGCGGTGGGCACCTGATTCGTCGGCTGTCGTTGCGCCCGGGTGATCTTCAGCTGTTCAAAGGCCGTTATTCGATGCACCGGGTGAGCTCTGTGCACGGCGATACAGCACGCCACTCGGCGATCTTCGCATATAGCGAACGCCCTGGTGTCGTCGGCAGCGTGACGCGGACGAGGCAGCTTTTCGGTCGCGTGCTGCCACAACATCTGGCGGCCGAGGGAAACGTTGTGCGGGTCGACCGACTACTGGATTAGGAGCTTGCTGGCGTGCTGCCTACGACGCCGGACCGTTGCCTGTTCTGTAAACCAGGGAGGAGCATAACCCGTGCATTTCGACACCACCGGAAAAATTTCCCTCGACCACATCTACACGCAACCCGATCCGCGCGCCTATTTCAGTACGTTGCGCGCGCTCGACTACCGCATCCCGCAGCTCGCCAAACCCTATTTTACAAAACTTATCGAGGAATACCGGAGCTTACAGCAGAACCGGGCTCCAAATATCCTGGACATCGGCTGCTCATACGGCATCAATGCCGCTCTGTTGAAATTCGACGTGACTATGGACGAGCTGTATGAGCGTTACTGCGGCATCGATGCCCGGTCGCAGACCCGCAGTACGCTGCTGACCCGCGACCGGGAGCTGGTCCGTTCGCGTAATCGCCGCACGTGCACCCGGTTCGTGGGCCTCGACACGTCCCACCCCGCCCTTTCCTATGCGCTCTCGGCCGGCTTTGTCGACGACGTGGTATACGCCGACCTCGAACAGCGCGACCCCACGGAACGACAATGCCAGCAGTTCACCGGGGTGGATCTTGTTATCTCGACCGGCTGCCTCGGTTACGTCACGGAGCGGACCATTGCACGGGTTGTCAGCGCCAACAGCGAGCGCAGGCCGTGGATGGCGCATTTCGTCCTGCGGATGTTCCCGTTCGAACCGGTAGCCGAGAGCCTGGCCGGGCTGGGATATGAAACCGTACACATCGAACATGTGTTCAAGCAGCGGCGGTTCGCCTCCCCGCAGGAGCAGTCACTCGTCCTGGACACGCTGTGGGCCGTCGGTGTTGATCCGCGCGGGCTGGAAGCCGACGGCTGGCTGTACGCGCAGCTCCACGTCTCTCGGCCGCGTGACACGAAAAGTTACGCGGTCGTGGATCTGGCAACGAGCAACGAATCATCCAGCTCTCCGAAACCACCGAGGTTGACGATGAACGCGAAATCTGATCAGGATTGGTCTACCCGTACCTTTGGCAATGAGGACCGGCTGCCGCGGGTGCCGTTGCCGACCGTGGCGGCGAGCTGCGAGCGATTCCTCGCGTGGTGTGCACCGTTGTTGACCGCGGCCGAGCTGGCGACGACCGAAGCCGCGGTGGCCTCCTTCCGCGAACCGGACGGTGCCGGTCACAAACTCCACGCGGCGCTTGAGGAGTACAACGCCGGTGATGGGGTGCACAGCTGGCTCGACACATTCTGGCAGTCCCGGTATCTGGGTCGACGCGACCGCATTGCGATCAATGCGAATTACTTTTTTCTGTTCAAGGACGCCGGCCTGCAACAGGTGGACCGGGCGGCCGGGCTCATCGCCGGGGCCGTCAACTACAAGCTGGCGCTCGACGAGGAACTCGTAGCGCCGATCGTCGCGCGCGGGCAGGCTCTCTCGATGGAGCAGAACAAGTTCCTGTTCGCCACCACGCGTATACCCGGACCTGTGCAGGATACCGTCCGCGCCCCCTACAGCGAACAGTGCCCGGGCCCATCCCGGGCGCGCCACATCGTGGTGTTTTTCCGGGGGCACATGTTCCGCATGGACGTGCTGGGCCCGGCTGGTCGCCCCCACACGTTGGACGATCTCGTGGCGGGTCTGCAGTCAATCATGAAGGCCGGTGCGGTGCGGGCTGCACCGGAGCAGTCGGTCGGCCATCTCACCACCATGGCCCGGGCACAGTGGGCGGCTACTCGCCACGCGCTGCTCGGCTGCCATCCCGGCAACGCCGACGCGCTCGACGCGGTGGAAACCGCGCTGTTCTGCGTGTGTCTGGAGGATTTCGTACCCGCGCACACGCTGGCGGCATGTGACAACCTCCTGCACGGTGACAGCGGTAATCGGTGGTTCGACAAGGCCGTGTCCCTGATCGTTTTCGGCGACGGCACCGCCGGTATCAATGTGGAGCATTGCGGTCTGGATGGGACGACGGTCCTCAGTTTTGTCGACGCGCTGCTGGGTGCATCGGCGCAGGAGCACTCGGCGCGGTCGGGGTCGCTGGCCCAGGGCCTGCCGAGCGTCACGCCCGTCGAGTTCGTGCTCGATGGTGACCTGCGGGCCGATGTGCGGGCCGCGGGTGCCGCGTTCGCCGCGTACGGGGCCAACGTCGCCACCACCATCGCGTCGTTCGAGGATTTCGGTGGAAACCGGGCCAAGGCGCTGGGGATGTCGCCTGATGCATTCGTGCAGCTGGCCTATCAACTCGCTCACCAGCGCGCCAAAGGAATGGTCGGCGCCACCTACGAGTCGATCGCCACCCGACAGTACCGGCGCGGGCGTACCGAGGCGATGCGCGTTGTCACGCCCGAGGTGATGCGTTTCGTCGCCATGATGGATGACCCCGACGTGGATGTGGCAACCCGCAACGCCGCATTCCGGGCAGCTGCCGACGCGCACGTGGAACGGGCGAAGGCGTGCCAGACGGGGCAGGCTCCCGAGCAGCACCTGTGGGAGCTGGCGCTGATTGCGCAGCGGCGCGGCGAAGCGCTGGGGGTGCCCGCGGCGCCTGCCCTGTACGAGACCCCGGGCTGGCTCACGATGCGGGACGACTATCTGAGTACCAGCTCCGCACCGTCGGTCAACGTCGAGTACTTCGGTTTCGGGTCGACCAGCAGCCGGTGCATCGGCATCGCCTATGTGTTGCTGCCGGACCGCTTCAACCTCTACCTGAGCACACCGCGCCCGGTGGCCGACGACATGTTCGTCTTTGCCGACAAGCTCCGGGAAGCAGTGCGTGAACTGCAGGATCTGCTGGAGACCGAGAAGGCGGCGGTGTGAGCGAGGCCACGTAGCCGATCACGCCGTCCATGCCTGCGGCGGCCGGCCGGTAACCATCCCGGCTGGCCGACGCTGCGCCGGGGCCGGGGCCGGGGCCGCCCGGGTATTACCGCAGGCCGGAGTGCACGAACGCGTTGACGATGTGCCGCTGGAGAATCAGGTAGAGGGCGAAGATCGGCAGGCAGGACAGCCCCGATGCGGCCATGATTCCGCCCCAGTCGTTTCCCTCGGTCCCCCCGAGGAAGCCGCGCAGCCCAAGCTGGATCATCGAGTTCGCCTGCTGGAGCACCAGCGACGGCCAGAAGTACTCGTTCCACGCATTGATGAACAGCACGATCCCGAGGGCGGCCAGCGCCGGCCGCAGGTTGGGCACGACGACCGTCCACAGCGTCGACCAGGACGACCGCCCGTCGATGCGGGCTGCGTCCAGCAGGTCCTTGGGGAAGCTTTCCATGTGCTGGCGCAGCAGCAGGACGCTCAGGGCGGTGCACAGCGTCGGGATGACCACGCCGGCGAGTGTGTTCAGCAGACCGAGCCGGAACAGCAGCGTGTAGTTGGGCACCATCGTCACCTGGAACGGCACCAACCACGTTCCCACGAACAGCAGATAGAGCAGCCGCTGGCCGGGAAAGCGCCAGGCCGTGAACGCGTAGGCGGCGAGCAGACCGGTCAGCAGCTGTCCCGCAGCGGTCAACGCCGCCACGACGGCCGTGTTGAGGAGCAGCGCTCCGATCGGGACGACCTCCGCTGCGTGCCGGTAGTTGCCCAGCGACAGCGGCCAGGGAAGGAGCGACGAGCCGTAGACATCGCTGGGACGGCGCAGCGACGTCGCGTACATCCAGCCGATCGGGACGATGCAGGCGAGGCTCAGCACCGTCAGCACGACGTGGCCGATTAAGCGCGACCGGCAATAGGGGACGCGGCGTCGCGGGGCCGGGGCACCCACCGGCCCGTCCACCGTGAAGCCGGTCATCGGTCACCCTTCGTGGCGATCGTAGGGACGAGGGTGGTCATCCACGAGTCATCAG
>NZ_CAUVXO010000269.1:0-6714 GCF_963555865.1 Protofrankia sp. Cr1 | reverse complement strand
GCCGAGATCGACCGCAGGGCGGAAATCGCGGCGGATCTCGGCGCCGAAGGGACCGCGGCGATCAACGCGGCCACGGCGCTCCAGTACGCGCACGAGTGGCTGGTGGCCGAGCCGCCGCAGGTCGTGGAGACCTGTGCGGGAAGGCGAATCGGGGAAGCGTTCACCCACAAGGTGGAGGGCCGGGTCGCGCAGCTGCGCCGCTTGGACGACTTCATCGGCGGCAGGGATCTTCATGACCTGGTCGCGCGTGAGCTTGCCGCCACCAAAGCCGTGCTCAGCGACGCCACCTACGACGAGCGCCTCGGACGCCGCCTGCTGTCCGCCGTCGGGGAGCTGTGCCAGCTCGCCGGGTGGGTCGCGATGGACGCCGGCCACACCCAGACGGCGCGGCGCTTCTACCTCGACGGCGTGGGAGCGGCGCACGCCGCCGGCAACACCCCGGTCGCGGCGAACCTGATCTCGACGTTGAGCTACCAGTTCGCCAACCAGGGCGACCCGCACACCGCCGTCCTCCTCGCACGGACCGCCCTGCGCGGAGCGAGAGACTCGGCGACGCCGGCCACCCTTGCGCTCCTGCACGAGTGCATCGCCTGGGCGTGCGCCAAGGCCGGTGACCGCTCTGCCGCTGAGAAGGCGCTCGCCGCGGTGGAGCGGCACTACGACCAGCGACGGCCCGACGACGAACCGACCTGGGTCTACTGGCTCGACGACAACGAGATCCACGTGATGGCCGGCCGGTGCTACGTGGAACTCGGCCAACCGGAGCGCGCCGAGCCGCTGCTGGTCGACGCGGTAGCCCGCTACGACGAGGACCACGCCCGCGAGGTGGCGCTCTACCGCTCCTGGCTCTCCGAGGCATACATGCAGATGAGCGACCTCGACCGGGCCGTCGAGGAAGCCAAGCACGTCGTCCGTCTCGACGCCCGCGCCGGATCAGCACGCGCCTCTGACCGCGTCCAGCACGTGCGAGCCCGACTCTCCGCATTTCGTGACGACCCGACAGTCCGCGCCTTCGAGGACTTCTACCAGTCGGAAGCTGATCTCCGATCAGCCCACCGCCAACCCAGCTGACTCTTCCCGCCGCACAGGGCGCCAGGCTGGCGCCGGCAGCGAACATGCGGCACCGGCTTGCCCTCGGTGGGCGGCGTGGCGAGGACAGCCCGCGATCCGCCGGGCCAAGCGGCATCCGCCGGTTGGCGTCACGCCACACCACGACGTCGAACTCTAGTTCGGAAGGACGACTGGCGTTGTCGGTGACGTCGCGGCGCTCGGAACGAATTCAGCGGCCGACTGTCGTGATGGAGGTATGACTCAGATCGACGAGCAGACAGATCGGCGCACGGAGCGGCCCATGGCGCAGGACGACGCGAACGACGAGCGCGAACCGACCGCAGCCGAGGTGCTGGCGTGGCGCCGCGACGTCCATCGAGTCCCCCTCGCTGCGCCTGTCCCGAGGGACGCGGCGAACGCGGCCCGATGGTCGCATAGACCGCGTCGAGGCGCCCGGCCGGCGCAGATCTCCAAGAATCGGCCCCCCGGGGCCAACTCACCTCCGGGAACAGGTCCCACAGCGGCCAGGCGGTCATGAAACGGAGTCTGGACGCCCATCGACGCCGCGCCGCTCCGCGATGGCATCAAGCCCCGACAGGAGCGCGGGCAGCCGCGGGCCACGATCGACGGCCACGATCAAGTTCGGTAGGGCGTCGGTGAGCAGGTAGGCGGACGCGTCCGTGCGGGCGACGAGGTTCCACCCGTCGCCCTCCACGCACAGCAGCCGCGCCGTACCGCAGGTGGGGTAGGAGCGGACCCAGCCGGTCCGTGCCGGTGGGCTGCGTAGGTAGCGGCGGGCCGCGTCGAGTACCCGCTGTGCGACGGCGTCGCGGGCCTCTGTCGGCGCCAACACGGGCAGGTCGTCGTGGTCGAAGATGGTGTCCCAGTGCGCGCGGATCGCGTATGCGATCCGTCGGCGCCGCACCACGGTCCACGGCAAGGCCGGCGCGGGCTGGGCCGGTGTTCGGTGGGCCCAGAACTGTCGCCAGGCCGCCTGCACGGCGGGCGGCGCGCCCAGCTCGCCGTAGCGGTCGACGAGCCCCACCCAATCACCGGCGTCGATCAGTCCGCGGCAGGCGTCGCACGCGTGCCAGTCGGTCCGGCCCCCGACCTCCGCGTCGAGCACCTCGTGCTCCCCCCACGACGGCGCTCCCAGGAGAACCTCGACCTCGACGCTGGGGAAGGTCCAGGCGGGATTCTGGTCGCCGCAAAACTGGCAGCGCGGGCCGGGATCGAACTCCTCCGGCCACCCATTCCGCACATCCACCCACCGCCCCTCACCAGCTGGCGCGACCTCGACCCAGCCGTCCTCGCTCGCCGCGCTGACCCGGCCAGCGTCCCTCGTGACGACGGTCCAGCGCGTGGCCGGCGAGGCAATCAGGTGCAGCACGTAGCCATCACCGACGGCGGGCAGGTCGAGCGCAGCGCAGGCATCCGCGTAACCGCCAGCGAAGATCTCGGGCACCCGATCCGGCGCGACTATGGCGACCCTCGACGTCATCCACCCATCTTGCCAATAGTGTCCGTAAAGCCACGTGTAGTCACAGCTGGCGGCGGGTCGCGAACAGAACCGGAACATGGTCGTCACGACGGCGCAGTGTCGCTACGCTCACGTTCGTCCTGCCCGAGGGCGCACGGGAACCGCGCGACTTGGCCGGGCTGCAGGGCTCGTCGCGGACGGATGGAGGCGGTGGCTGGTGCTACAGGACACCGTCTCGGCGGTCGGGCTGTCATCCGCAGGGGTGCCCGCTGGCGAGACGCCCATCAACTTCGAGACGTACAGGGTACGTGCCAACCCCGCCGGTGCCCGCCACGACTTCGAGCAGATGATCGGACAGCTGGTTAGGGCTGTCCGGCCCGGCGTGGCGGTCAGCTCAGTCGAAGCGAACTCCGGGGACTGGGCAGGGTGTTGCATGAACCGTATGCACGATCAACCCCGATTAGGTCCGATATATACCGTCGGAATGCGCCCTTTCGTCGACCCACCGAAACGGTCATATCAACTTGATACCATCTGCATCGCTCGCAAGTATCTGTACATGGATGGACACCCATCAGGCCGGCAAAATGAACGGTCATAACGGTCTAGATGCCTAGCAAAGGCGCGAGGCTGATTCTCCTTGCTTCGGCCTTGTCAACATGATCGACCCTGAGCCGCCAGGCCCGTGACCTGGGCGTTGATGTGCCCGACCGGTCCGGCGCACTCCAATCGATTCGTGCGAAGCCCTGTCCGGATCCCGCCAATTCGGTGCCAGAATTGCATACGCCGATGGTGCGTTGCGGGGATTCTTGATCAACTCTCGAACCGCCGGGGAAAAGGTCCCACGTGATGTTTACCGTGCATGGCGATGTGCCGGTCAGCCGGGCAAGGCGGACGCGAAGCACCCCGGCACGGACGCACCCAGACCGGGCGCCGGCACCGCCAGCCGGTGCAACTGATCATAACTTTATGCGATCTTGCCGAAGCCCTGGGCATTGCTCGGAGTCTGGCTCACGGCAGATACAAGGAAGCGTGATACGGAAGGGAAACGGGTTGACACATAGGGTAGTCCGGTGAAGATCTGGAAATGCCAGGCTGATGATCTTTCCATCCTGGACAGCCTGATCCCATCGGGTGGTCTGACGAGCTTCCACCGCCAGCGGTTCAACCGGCAACTCAGCGGTGCGGGGACCTACCTCATCCAACACCTCGCAGGGGAAGGCGTCGAGCTCGAAGTCACCGTCGAGGTGCGCGCCACGCGCCCGGACGGTTTCGGTGACGACAAGGTCCGGATCGTGACCGAGAACGCCCGCACCCTCAAATTCGACCAGTTCGGCTTCGAAGATGACTAGATCGTCGATCAAGCGTAACCAGGGTGTTGGCGCTGCCGGAGGCGCGCTGAACGAGGCAGTGTGAGAATCGGCAACTTAGTCTGCAACGGGGCTTGCGTTTCACAGCGCAGGCGGCAATGCTTCACTCAACTTGACCTTGCCATGCCCGTGGAGGCAGCTGGTTCTCTCCACGGTCGGGTTGAATGTTTGAACGGCGCCGCACATTTCTTCCGCGTGCAACTGAGCCAGGCCGCGAAGCGGCTGAGGATCGCGTTCCGAAAGGTAACGGAAGCTCTGTGGGGGTCGGAAACCAGCCTGGCTCTCGCGTAGCTTTGCAAGAGTAAAGCCGTGGATAAGTGGACGCGAGGTTTCTATGAGGACGGCAGTGGCAATACGGGAACCTACAAAATATCGATCATATTCGTCCCGGCTCAGCCCCGTGCGCGAGCCGTACCGTTGCCAGATGCAACTCGGAGTATCGGATACCCTACCCGACAGGCGGGCAACTCCCACGACGGACATGATAGGGGCACTCGCATACAAGATCAACAAGGTGCCTTCGGGTGCTGATACTCGAGTACGACGCAGCTCGACCGTCTTGGTGCCATCGAGTATGGCTTGCGCGAAGCGCGGGCGGAGTGATAACAGCAATGGCCGCAGAGCCTCGCTTCCCGCAGGTAGCTCCGCAGTGCTCCTCATGTCGAGCCACCTTACGGCAACCACCGATGATCGTTCGGCCGAACCTAGAAACTTTGATAGTTACATCACGCTATTGGACATCCCAAGTGTATAAATTGCCCGAAACGTGGCTGTCGGCATGTTGACAGGCGCCTGAATCGCTTTTGGACCGGGCATCTTTTCGAGGAGTCTGAGATAGCTGGAGCGAGATACCGGAGTGGAAAATAACTCCATGTCGGACAGTCGCAGCGCCTGAACGAATCCGTTCTTGTCCGCTACATCATGCACATCTGAAAGTCGGAAAACCCCGTAGTGGGACAACATGGGATACAAGGAATCTGGGGTGTCTGTATCGATTGCATCGAGAAGGGAGGTCCCAATGAAGCTCGCTGGCCCGGAGCCCTGATGTCCGCTCAGATACCAGACAATACGAGCGGGCGCGACCAAGACGCTCTTCCTGCCATTCCGATAGTAGACGAACTCTCGGCCCAATGCCAGTTCGTCCGGGCGTGGGAGCAGGGTGGGGGGTGCGCCGAGAAGGTCGGCGCTCCATCTGGGCTGGATGGCGATCGCAAAGTGCGGGAGGCTGCTATCTGTGATCTTTACGGGCCACCAGGTCCGCTCGTATTGTGCAGTCATCTGAGCGGGCATCCTTGGAGCGATCAGCGGTGCGGGACCGAGCCCCACCAGCTGGCATGCCGAGTTGACGGCCGCGCTGACGGTCATGCCAGGACCGACATGGTCGATGACCCATGCGTACCAACGATCGCCGACGTGACAGTAGGATTCGTAGCTGGCTGCACGTGCCGCGATGTCAGACAGGTAGGGGTCGGAGATTTCGACGACTTTGGCATGCGCCTCGCGCGCCGTTCGCCTTAGAAACCAGAGTAGGTAGCGGGCCACTGTCTCAGCCACAGGATGAGCAGCGACCCGGAAGAGGGAGACACGCAGCACCTCGTCGTCGACGACTCGCGCGTAACACGCCACCGGCGTGCCGTCCGGCGCTCGGACAACTGAATGCTTGTAACCCCTCCGAGCGAGCCCCCGTAGCCGGTCCCGCAGCTCACGGCGCGGTTCCCCCTTGGCTCTGTCGAGGAACGACATGAGTATCGCCTCCGAGTCGGAACGAGCCAGCTCCACGCTGAATCGGCCTCCTTCAAGCGCCTTTGGCTCGTAGGCGGCAGCATGCGTCAGTTCGTCCAAATGGATAACAAGATAGTCCGGGTTGATAATGCGCATTCTCGCCAGCTCCGGAGTCTCGTCCATCCGGAGTACGACAGGGGCGATAGCCTGAAGCAACTTGTCGTCCCACGTGAGCAAGACACTCACGCCAGCCGCAGCAGCCTCAACCACCTGCCACAGATCGCCGATATCCTGTTCCGTCACAGGAAAGTTCGGAATTTCTTTCTTCATGGCCCCGAGAAGGCGAATAAAAAGATCATCTGCCAGGCCCTCCGGTCCCTGAGGACGAGGAAAATCGGACGCAACGGCTTGGAGCCGCTCACGCCGATCGGCCGACTGCCGAGCAAGATCTCTTTCGAGTCCATGCGAGACCACGAGCTCGATACGACCGGACAGTTCGGGAGACAACAGCACGTGCGATCTCTCGGCCCGTGGCTGCCCGCTACCGGCCCGCAGGTCCATCAGGATGTTGATATCGATCGCAACTCGCAGAGCCGGCGGCTCGTCCAGTGAAGTGAACAGGTGAGGGTGGCCATGGTCCCGCCACCAGATCGTCATGGGAGCCTGATCTCTGCCACGGCCCCGCGTTGCACTGGCTGCGGTGAACCCCAGACCATGCCAGACTCTCTTGATGTTCGGGTAGTCATCCCGGCACTTGGCCCGGACCCCGAGGCGTTCTCGGTGCCGAGCGCTCACATCCTCTACCAGCCGCGCCGCGATGCCGCGTCTTTGGAAGTCGGGGTGCACGCAGACGTGGGTCAAAGTGATCAAGTTCCGAGGAAGGCGAAAAAGGGTATAGCCAACAGGCCGGCCCTCCCATAGGGCCGCAAGCAAGCAATCGCGGCTCGCGGCCTCGAAGTAGGCCCCTCGCGGAAGAAGGCCCAACGTTCTCCGAGCCGTGTCACCAAATTCGATCAAATGTTCGATTATCTCGGTCTCGGATGCCGATACGTACTTGAGCGCAAGCTCCCCCTTTTGCAGCATGTTCCCGAT
>NZ_CAUVXO010000268.1:6661-7521 GCF_963555865.1 Protofrankia sp. Cr1 | reverse complement strand
ACGCAACCCCTACCGCCGCACCCTCCACAACACACGGGACGACCCCGGCGAAGATCTCTTCGGCGGCATTCCCTGACACCGGGTGGTAGCGGGAAGCGGGTGTGAAGCCCTTAGATATGGTCTAGGCCGTGACCATGGTGGATGTCGCATTTGAGCCCGGACAGCCGATCCTGCACCGGATGTTCACCGGAGACGCCCTGGTTCTCGTCCGCTCGGCTATCGTCGTCGGCGATGACGAGCGTGGCCTGCGGTTGTGGATTCCCCACGGTGGTCCCATCGCGATCAGGATGAGTCAGGACGGCCGTGGCATCCGCGACATGCCCTTCGCCGAATGGGTGCGTCAACCCACCGAGCTGACCACGACCGGATGGCACGGTCCGAACATCTTCATGCTGATCCCACCGCGGCAGGCGCATTCGGTGTGGTGGTTCTGGGACGCTCGCAGCGCCTTTGCAGCCTGGTACGTGAACCTCGAAGAACCCGTCGCCCGCTGGCGCGACGGCGACAGTGCGCTCGCCGGAGTCGACGGCTGTGACCACGACCTCGACATCTGGGTCTATCCGGACCGCAACTGGGAGTGGAAGGACGAGGACGAACTCGACGAGCGCCTCGCCTTCCCCGAGCACTACTGGGTGACCGACGCAGCAGCGGTACGGGCCGAGGGCGAAAAGGTGGTCGGACGCGTCGAGGAGGGACGGTTTCCGTTCGACGGCACCTGGTGCGATTTCCGCCCCGAACCGTCCTGGCAGACGCCGACCGCCCTGCCCGCCGGCTGGGACCGGCCGCGAATCCGGCGCACCGGAACCTGACATCCGCTCCTGGCTCCGGCACGGTGCCTGATGTGATCATCAACCGATCTT
>NZ_CAUVXO010000268.1:1364-6505 GCF_963555865.1 Protofrankia sp. Cr1 | reverse complement strand
TCAGACCTTGGTCAGACCTTGGTCGCCCCCATGTCGAGAGTGAGCTGCGTTGCGGTGACCGACCGGGACAGATCCGAGGCGAGCCAGACGACCGCATCCGAGATGTCATCGGAGTCTGCGATGGGCAGGTCGGGCAAGAGGCTGGCGAACGACGCCGCGTACGAGGGGTGGTCGGCCAGGACCTTGTGAATCGTCGGATCCTCGCTCATCGGAGTCGCGACTCCCCAGGGATGCACCGAGTTCACGCGGATGCGGAACTCCCCCAGCTCGATGGCCGCAGCCTTGGTCAGTCCGACGACGCCGTGCTTGGCCGCGCTGTAGTGCGCCTGAGCCGGTAACGACTTGATCCCCGCCACCGAACTGACTGTGATGATCGACCCGCCGTTGCCCGCCTCGATCATGTACGGGACCGCGGCCTTGAGGGTCCGCCACACTCCGGTGAGGTTAACGTCGATCACGGTCTGCCACTGCTCGTCAGGCATTTCCCAGAACCGGCTCCAGTTGCTGATCCCGGCGTTGGCGACGACGACGTCAAGTCGGCCGCCGAACTCGGCGACACCGTCTGCGAGCACGGCCGCCAGCGCGGCCGAGTCGCGGACGTCGGCCTGCCGGGCGTGAATTGGCTGGTCCTCGGCTTCGACCAGACGTACGGTCTCGTCAAGATCCTGTGATGTCGCGGCTGGGTAGACGTTGGCGGGCGACACCGGGCCCGCGATGTCCACCGCGATGATCCTCGCGCCTTCGCGGGCGAGCCGCACCGCGTGGCTGCGGCCCTGACCGCGAGCTGCGCCGGTGACGAAAGCGACCTTGCCGTCCAGCAATCCCATGATCGTGATCCCGCCTTGTTCAGTTCGTCCGAAGTCGGCTCAGCCCGAGGGGCTGGGCTGCGGCCAGGGGGTGGTGAGACGGCGGACCAGATCGGTGTCGCCGGTCCGACGAAGCACATACTCGCGTACCTGACCGCCGGCGGCGTGCACCACCCGTCCGGTGACGTCGGCCGCGTCCGGCGCGACGAGTCGCACGACGACGCGGGAGACATGTTCCGGGGAGAGGTCGAGTACGGCAGCGCCACTGCCCTGCGGTCCGGCCGACGCGAGGAAGTTCTCCGACATCCTGGTCAGCGCCCCCGGCGAGACAGCGTTGGCGGTGATCCCGTACGGCGCGCCCTGTTTGGCGGTGGCCATGGTCAGTCCCCAGATCGCGGCCTTCGCGGAGCTGTACCCGACGCTGTCGGCCATGCGGGTGTCCAGGGCGGCCTCCGAAATGGTGTTCACGATCCGGCCGTACCGCTGGGCGCGCATCGTCGGGAACGCAGCCCTGATCGTACCGACGCTGCCGGTGAGATGTACGGCCAGCAGCCGCTGCAGCGCTGCCTCCTCGATGTCCTCGACCGTGCCGGGTGACACGATCCCGGCGTTGTTCACCACGATGTCGATCCGGCCGAAGGCGTCCACCGCGCACGCAACGGCGGCGGCTGCTCCCGCGAACGTGGAGATGTCCGAATGGTCGACGACAGCCTGTCCACCCTGTGCGAGCACGTCCGCGGCGACGCCGTCAGCGACGGCCATACCGCGCTCGCTGCCGTCCATACTGGCACCGACATCGTTGACGACCACCGCGGCGCCGGCCGCCGCGAGTGCCCGGGCGTGGGCTGCGCCCAGCCCCCGCCCGGCGCCCGTCACGAGTGCGACTCGTCCCTGGAGCGGGAGACGTCCGCCGCCTGTCTGTACCAACATCGAAACCAACATCGAATCCCACCCCTAGGCTCATTGGGTGCACTCTAGGACGCAGCGACCCACCGGCCGGGACCGGCTACCTCGCGGCTGATCCGCGGGACCCGAACTGTTACCCGATCCAACTACCCCATCGATGTGGCGCCGTCCAGGGCCTCGCGGATGATGTCGGCGTGACCAGCGTGCTGGGCAGTCTCCGCGATCACGTGGAGCAACACCCGGCGGGCCGACCAGCGCGCGCCCGGTTCGAACCACGGAGCCTCGGGCAGCGGCTGGGAGACATCGAGATCAGGCAACGCCACCACGAGCTCATCAGTCCGGCGCGCCACCTGCTCGTACTCGTCGAGCAGCCCTGGCAGGCTCTCCCCGGCCAGCATGCGAAACGCCTCGGACCGCTCCGTCAGCTTCGCGGGCGACTGCTCCATCGCCGACGGGCCCTCGATGATGAAGGCGATCCAACCCCGTTCGGTAAACGCGACGTGTTTGATCAGACCGCCCAGGCACAACTCACTCACGGTGGTGCGCTGCGCGGCCTGATCGTCGGTCAGGTCGCGGACCGTGTAGCGCAGGAAGTACCGGTGCTTGGCCAACGTCTCCAGCAGGTCGGCGCGCTCGCTGGTCACGGCCCTGTCGGTTCGGGTCACGGTGTCCCCTTCCATCGGTGTGACGACACAGGGCACCGTAGCGACGACGTCCGACAACTTCGATACGCCTGTTCGGCGTGATCGGAACGGTGCAACGAGTTGGCCGGCCCAGGATGGCGCCATGTCCTGCGGTATCCCGTAGGCCGGCGGTGTCCCCGCGGGCAGGTAGCGGGTGCCCAGCAGGGTGTCCCAGAAGGAGAATACGGCGCCGTAGTTGCGGTTGACCGCCTCGGGAGTATCGGCATGGTGCCAGTGATGGAAGGCCGGCGTGACAAAGACGACGCTGAGCGGACGCAGAGTGAGCCGCGTGTTGGCATGAGCGAGGAACGGAAAGTAGAACTGGAAGGCGACGAACAGGGATGAGAAGGTCAGATCAAAACCGACCGCGTACAGCGGTAGGACGATTGCCGTCAGGTTGACGATCTGATCCAGCGGATGACCTCTGCTCGTGGACAGCCAGTCGAGCTCGCGGCTGGAGTGATGAACCGCGTGCAGCCGCCACAGCGGGGGCAGCTCGTGCAGTGCCCGGTGTGCGGTGTAATTCGCCAGGTCCGCCAGCAGCAGGATGATGATGAACTGACACCAGCCGGGTTGGCGCAGCAGTAACTCTCGCACGGCTTGCGGGCAGAGGTGGTGCACAGCGGGCGCGAGGACGGTGAGAACAGCGGTGGAGACGACGGTAATCGGCAGCCGGTTCGCGAAGGTATGTGCGACGTCCACATACCAGTCCTCCCGCCGGCGCCGACGGACAAGAGGCAGCAGTTGTTCAAGCGGAATGAACAGCAGCGCGCAGATGAAGAAACCGGCCAGGAGCTGCGGCCGTTCCACAACGCCCACCAGCACGGCCAGCGCGGTGAAAACGGCAGCCGGGATTCGTTGCCGACGGCGAGGCGGAACACCTTCGGGGTCGGTACTCGTCGGGTGTCGGGAGCTGGCTTCGGCTGGCGCCACCATGACCGCCTCCGCCATGACTGCCCCCACCAGATGCCCCCGAACGTCCGTCGATTCTGTTCCCGCCGTTCCCGCCGCAGCTTGTCCGGGAGTCGGGGAGTATTTCGTCTCCCCGGCTCCCGGACTCCCCGGCCGATCAGCGACCCGGAAAGGTCACTTCGTGCTGACGATGATGGGGCCGGTGGGAGTGCCCGGCTTGACCGGGCCGATCTGCATGACCCCGGCGTCGGCGGTGGATCCGCTGAACCAGTTGGGATGGGTGACCGAAAGCGTGGCGCCGGCGACCCCGAGAGCGAGAACGGCGATCATGAGCAGGCGGGCAGCAGCCTGCCGGGTCACGTGCTGGATGGCGATCATGTGCGTCCTTTCCGCGGCCGAAGAGCTCCCCGGCTCGGTGAGATGCGATCTACTTCCGGCAACGCACCAAATGGTGCATCTGTAGCGAAAAAAACTTCACATCGCCAGATTGCCAGTCAGTAGCCAGAACATGTACAGAAGGTATTTATCGTGTAAACTATTCGATGACAACACCACGCCAGTCGTCCCACCCGGGCGTTACGCGCCCTCATGGCCTGCTGACAAGCAACTAACCTGCTGACAAGCAACTGCGCCCGTGCCCTGTCCGTCCCGCGATCCACCACCGGAGGTTTTGTCGTGTCGGCGCGTTGAGACTGGTTCGGGTTTTCCGGAGCCCTATCGTCGGACCCGATGAGAAGCCCTTTCGCCGTGACCGACGATCCGTTGGGCGTGGCGAATGCGCGGGGGCGTGGGTGGCCCCTGGCGATCATGAAGGATCTGCCCGGCCCGGCGACCGCACGATTCCAGGTCTGCGTGCTGCTGACAACGGTTATATCCTCGCTCCTCGTCTTCCACAACACAGGCTGGAAAAGTCTCTGGTTCGACGAGGGGGTCACGGTCGGGCTGGTCTCCACCAGCTGGGGGCCGATGTGGGCTTTCGTCCGGGACCACGAGACCAACATGGGGCTGTATACCGTCCTGTTGAAGCTGTGGACCACCGCCGGCGACGGCGTAACATGGTCGAGGGCTTTTTCCGGTATAGCAGTCGTTGCGACGATACCGCTGCTCGCTGCGACGGGACGACGTCTCCTCGGTGAAACAACCGGGATTATTGCCGGGCTATTGATCGCGGTCAATGCATTTGCCATTCACTACGGTCAGGAGGATCGATCCTACGGCCTGACTCTCTTTCTCGTCACGCTGACGCTCTACCTGGTGTGCAGGCTGCTCGACACGTCCCGCCCGGGCCTGTCCGTCGTGTGGGGACTGGCCTGCTCAGCCGCCATCTACTCGCACGTCGTCGCTACTTTCACCGTGGCCTGCGAAATCGTCGCGGTCACGCTTCTGTTCCGGACGAAAGCCGCATGCCTGTCGCCCGGCGTTGTGCTCCAGGCCATCGGGTGCGCACCCTTGTTCTGGGTGCTGCACCGCCAGGGTTCGACCCGGCTGTCATGGGTGCCGCCGCTACGCGCTTCCCGTCTCACACCAACCGTTGCGGAAACAGTCGGAGCCGTCGGGACTTCGCCGTTGCTCTGGCTCTACTGCGCATGCATGGCCCTCGGCGTACTGCTGGGATGGCGCTCCCGGCCGATGTGGTTCACACTTGTCGTGGGATTCGGCTCGCTTCTCGCCAACGTCATCGCATCCCTGTTCCTCGCGCCCCTGTTTCTCCCGCGCTATCTGATCGTCGCCGTTCCCGGCCTGACCCTGCTGGCCGCATTCGGTATGGCGCGGCTCCCCCGCTTCGTCGTGCGAGGCCCGATCCTGGCCGTGACCGTCGCCTTTGCGCTGATAT
>NZ_CAUVXO010000268.1:0-771 GCF_963555865.1 Protofrankia sp. Cr1 | reverse complement strand
CCCGCGGCCGAGGTCACGCAGGCAGCCTCGGAGCTGTGTGGCTACCGCCGGATATGGCTGGTGAGCAGCCATGACCGTACCGCCTGGGTCGGCGCTGTGCAGGCGGACTTCATCCGGGCCGTGAATGCAGACGGCTTCCGCCTGGACAGCACCGAGACCGTTCCAGGAGTCACAGTGCGCAGCTACATCCGGAGGGAGACCGACCAGGGCTGCCAGTGACCGATGCCCCTGTCGAGAAGATCAACGGCCCGCGCGGAGCAGTTCGGCCACGCGGTCGCCGACAGGCGCGAAGCTGGGACGCGGCTCGCGTTCGAAGAACTCCTTCTTCCGGCGACGCAACAACGCCTCCCCGTCCCGCTCCCAGCTGAACTGCGACTTACCGAGGACGGCACGAAAGACCCGATTCACCTCCGCTGGATGACGCGCCACAAGACGCCGGATGGCCGACGGCGACACGCTGTCGTCCCGCAGGTATGCACGCAACCGCGCCGCATGGTCTCGGTCTCGAGCGAGGGAGGGATCTGCGAAAAGGGCATCGAGATGGCCGTAATCACCATAGAAGCTGAGTCCTTCGGTCTCGTCATAGACGATGGCGACGGTGTCGGCAGAGCGCAGATCGTCAGGCAACTGAAACAGCTGCTCGGGAGCGAGCGCCAGCGACCGGGCGCCTTCGGCTGCCTTCCCCTCCAAGCCCTCCAGAAGCTTCTCCTGACGGCGCCGCCAGTATTCCCGCAGACCGCGCTCGGCTTCATCCGGCGGCAGAATGACCAG
>NZ_CAUVXO010000267.1:3457-7752 GCF_963555865.1 Protofrankia sp. Cr1 | reverse complement strand
CTGCCGGACTGGACGTTGGACTCGTCCCTGATCAGCTGGCTCGACTCGCTGGGGCGTTGACGGTGGCGCGCCGCGTAATGCGGACCACACCACGAGCTCCACCGCCCCTAGCAGCGGAAACGCCACGGCAGGGCGCATAACCCAGCCGTCCACCTAATGCCGCAGGTCGTGCATGGTCCAGTTGGTGCCCAGTAGGCCGTTCGCGCGACGCAGCACCGCCCGCAGCGCCTCGTAGTTCAACGGCACGCGACCGGGCGGGCCGCCGTCGCGGGCACGACGGCGCAGCGTCTGCCAGACCGGCGCATGGGCACCCAGTCCGCCGATCTCCTCCACGTGCAGGCGCAGCCACACGAACGCCTCCGGGCTGGCCGGCAGCCACTGCGGCGCCCGTGTCCCCTTGCGCCGGACCTGGATCAGCTGATCGCCCCAGTCCAGATCGGCACCGCGCATCCCCAGCAGCTCCCCGGCGCGAGCGCCGGTACTGACCGCCAACGCCAGGATCGCCCGGTCACGGTCCGAACGCATCGCTGTGAACAGCTGCTCCCACAACCCGTCCGGCATCGCCCGCGGCCGGCATTTCGGCGCCGGCGGGTTATACCGCAGCCGCCCCTCGGCCCGGAACGACTCCAACGGGTTGTGGTGCGCATCAGGACGCCGCCCCCGCCCCCGAGCCAGCACCACCGGATTGACCAGCGGCCCTTCACCCCGCTCGATCCAGAACACATAAAATGACCGCACGACCGCGTTCGAATGCCGAATCGTGGCCACCATATAGCTGTCGTCCTGGAACCGCTTACGGGTAATCGAGTTCACCGTTCCTGCCGTACTCGCGGAATCGGTTCGCGGCAACCGACGGCGCTTACTGGTCCGCTGCAACCACAGCACGAAATCCCGTGCCTCCGCCGGACACGCCTTCGACCATTCCACCTCCACCGCCCGCAGGAACCGCCACCAGCGCAGCAACGCAAACGCATAGCTGCGAATCGTCGTGGCCGAACATCCCTGCGCTACAAGATCACGCAGGAACCGTCGGATCGGCTCGACCGGCCGGCCCGCTTCGTCCACCACGCAGAACGGTTCGACACCAACCATCGGGACCACCCGACCCCACACCAGCGGATCGATCAGATCAATCACACGATCACAATTATCGGACATCCACACGCAGTCCTCTCACTGGGAACTGCGTGACATCTACCGACCGGCCACCACCCGCCGCCTACGACACGCTGATCGTCCGCCCGGTAGTCCGGTCAACGGTTCGCGAACGGTACGGACCCGGCGTTTTGATACCGGTACGGGAGCTGGTCGCTGAGTCTGGCCTCGGCTACCCGGACGGCTACTCGGGAGTGTCCGCCCGGCCGGCCTGGCGGACGCTAACCGAACGCGACGCCACGCTGCTCAGCCTGATCCAGGCGGCCACGTTCAGCGGGACCAGAGAGATCCGCCTGACCGAAGTGGACATCCAGGCGCTCACCATCGGCGACCACGTAGATCTTGTCCCGCCGACACGCATCGAGCTCGGGGTTACGCTCCACGCCCAGTCCCTCGCCGATATCGACCGTGGGGACTTCGAGCTCCGCGTGACTGCGGCGCCGCGCATCCCGACCAGCATGGCCGGCAGGTTCGCGCACCTACTGACATCCGAGGAGCGAGACCTGCTCGCCGCCACCTACGTGGCCGGCGAGCGTCGCGAGGGCTCGGTGACCGTCCAGATGTCCTTCCCACCGCGTCTGCCGCGCAACGAGAACGTGGTCCGGGTTCCCCCGCTCATCAGGGATGTCCTATCGCTCGGCGAGCACCCCTGCGGTCCCGGCACGATCGGTGTGGACGATCTGGCGGTGACGGCTGACGCCGCCCAGATGTACTTGGTGCAGCGATCCACCGGTCGGCGTGTGATCCCCCGGATACCGCACGCGCTGGACCTGACTGTGCGAACCCCGCCACTGGCGCGGTTCATCGCCGAGATCGCCGACGCGCGCAGCGCAGGCTTCGGGCCGTTCGACCCCGGTGCCGCGCGAACGCTGCCCTACCTGCCGCGTATCCGCTACCGGCGCACCGTGCTGGCCGCCGCCCGCTGGCTCCTTTCCCGTCACGATCTTCCCACCGCCGTAGCCGGCGATGCCTGGAAGGACCGGCTGGAAGCCTGGCGGAGACAGTGGCGAGTACCAGCTCGTGTCATCGTGTGCAATGGCGAGCTGCGGTTGCCGCTCGACCTGGCCCACCCGCTGGATCTCGGCTTGCTGCGTGCTCAGCTGGAGCGGGCCGGAAGGCTCGAAGTCCGCGAGGACGGCCCGGCCGACGGCGACGGGTGGCTCGGACGACCCGCCGAGCTGCTGATCCCCCTGCTCCTCGCCAGCCCGCCGCCGCGTCCGCTCCCGGTGACGGCCGCGCCCGGCAGGGTGCTGCGGCCCGGAGCGGCCACGCTGGTGTGCGGTCAATTCGAGGGCAGCCCGGAACGGTTTGACGACGTCCTGAGCCTTCACCTGCCCAGGCTCGCCGTCCGGCTCGGTGGGCTGGTCGAACGCTGGTGGGTGCGTCGATACCGCGACATGAGCCGCCCCTGGACTCCGCAGCATCTGGCGGTGTACCTGCGCCTCATCGATCGCGAAGCGTTCGCCCGGGTTGCCTCCGAGCTGGCGGCCTTCGCCGCCGAGCTCGACGCCCTTGGTCTGCCCGCGCAGCTCAGCCTCACCTCCTCCTACGAGCAGCCCGGCCGCTACGGTCACGGCGACGCTCTGAGTGCGGCCGAGCAGGTCTTCGCCGCCGACACCGCCGCCGCGGTCGCCCAGATCGCCATGGCCGCCACGGCGGGCGTGCCCGGCCAGGCTGTGGCCGCCGCGTCTTTGGCCCAGCTAGCCGCCGCGTTCGCCCCAGACCCAACCACCGGGTACCGGGCACTGACCAGGTGCCTGGAGCAGACGAGCGGCCCATCGGACAGGGCGGCACACGACCTCGCCTGCCAGCTGGTCGACTCCGCCGGGGACTTCACGGCGTTACGCGCCATCCCGGGTGGTGACGCGGTCGCCACCGCGTGGGCGCGGCGCGATGCCGCACTTGCCGCGTACCGCGAGATCCTCTCTGCGCAGCGCGATCCGGGCACTGTGCTGCGCACCCTGCTGCACGAGCACCATATGCGCGCACTCGGGTTAGACCCGGAACTCGAAGAACAGACCGGTCGCCTTGCCCGCGCCGCCGCGTTGCGACGCCTCGCGGTGGCGGGCCAGCCATGACGACCACGCCCGCGCTCAACCTCGAACAGGCCAGCGCACAGTCCCTCGCCAGCGGCGCCGCGGGAACCGCACTGCTCCACATCGAGAAGGCCCTGACCGGCACCGGCACCTGGGCCGCGGCGAAAGCCGCCATCGCGCGGACCGCGGCAGCTCCTGTCGACGCCGGCCCGCATACGGGCCTGTACTACGGCGCGCCGGCCCTGGCTTTTCTGCTGCACGCCGCCGGCGCAGACGGCCATCCTCGTTACCAAGCAGCTGTCCGCCTGCTCGACGAGCACGTCCACCGGATCACCCGTCAGCGTCTCGCGACCGCCTCGGCGCGGATGGAACGCGGGGACGCCGCCATGTTCGCCGAGTACGACCTGTTCTACGGCCTGACCGGCATCGGCGCGCTGCTGCTGCGCACAGCGCCTGGCAGCGACACACTCGCCGATGTGCTCCGCTACGTGATCAGCCTGGCCGGGCCGCGTGTCCTCGACGGGCTGGAAGTACCGGGCTGGTGGGTGGGCCACGACCCGGACCCGCTGCTGCCGACCCCGGGCGGACACGCGAACAACGGCATGGCGCACGGCGCGGCCGGGTTGCTCGCATTCGTCTCCTTGGCGACGCTCAAAGGCTGTGACGTAGCTGGTCAGCCCGACGCAATTGCTTATCTGTGCGGCTGGTTCGACCGGTGGCAGCAGGACTCCGCCGACGGACCGTGGTGGCCGAAGTGGATCACTCGCACCGACCTGGGCACAGGCCGTTCCAGCCAGGAAGGCCCGGAGCGGGCGTCCTGGTGTTACGGCGCCACCGGGATAGCCCGCGCCCTCCAGCTCGCCGCCCTCGCCACCGGCGACAACACCCGCCAAGCCTCGGCCGAGCACACTCTGGCCGCATGCCTGACCGGACGGGGCCTGGCCCGCGTCATCGACGCCGGGCTCTGCCACGGACTCGCGGGGGTCTACCAGACGGCGATCCGTGCCGCCGAGGGCGCTCTCAGCTCCACGATCAGCCAGCGGCTACCCGCTCTCGCCGCCTCGCTCGCCGCAGGCAGCGACGCTGGTCTGCTTACTGGTTGCG
>NZ_CAUVXO010000267.1:2144-2949 GCF_963555865.1 Protofrankia sp. Cr1 | reverse complement strand
TTGGCGTGAACCTGGCTCTGGAGGGAGCACGTCGCGCCGCGTTGCCTCTCTCGGGATGGGACTCATGCCTGCTGATCGCCTAACCATCGCGCCCGCCGACCAAGTCGCGGACGCCGTGCGCGCCGTCCTCGCTGGCCACAACCCAGCGCACGTGGCCGCCGGCTGTGGCCTGGCCGCCGCAGATCTCCAGGACGCTATCGACGCTTACCACACCGCCGGAACCGCTGCCTTGGAACAACAGTCAGCGCAGTGCTGGTACCACGCCCGGATTGCCTTTGCCGACTGGGAGCTTTCCGAACGAACCGTAGCCACCGTCCTTGGCCCGCTACTCGACGAGCCGCGAAACGGCGTGCTCACCAGATGGTGGTTTCTCCGCAAGCACCCGTACTGGCGCATCCGTCTGCGGGACGCCGATCCGCTTGCCATCGATGATCTGCTCAGCGACCTGACCCGAAACGGGACTATCGCTGGCTGGCAGCCAGGGGTCTACGAGCCGGAGACGCACGCGTTCGGCGGGCCCATCGGGATGGACATCGCGCATGAACTGTTCTGCGCGGACAGTCGAGGATCTCTCGACTACGCCCGCCGCGCCGACCCGACAATCGGACGGCGCGAGCTGTCAACCGTGCTCATCGGTGCCATGCTCGCCGCCGCTGGACTCGACTCGTTCGAGCGCGGCGACGTCTTCGCTCGCGTCGCCGCTCTGCGTCCCGCTCCCCGCGATACTGACGCGGAACGAATACTCAAGCTCAGCACGCAGCTACGCGTGCTACTGGCCGAGCCAACAGGGGCGGCGATCGTCACG
>NZ_CAUVXO010000267.1:0-1683 GCF_963555865.1 Protofrankia sp. Cr1 | reverse complement strand
TCCGGCGCCCCGGCAGCGTTCGCCGAGCCGTGGCTCGAAGCGTTCGAGGCGGCCGGCGCCGGATTCGCCGACGCGGCCCGGCAGGGCATCCTCGCCCGTGGGGCCCGGGCCATCTTGACCCATACGGTGATCTTCCACTGGAACCGCCTCGGCCTGTCCGCCGCCACCCAGGCGATCCTGGCCCGCGCCGCGGTCACCGCCTACCTCCCGCCCGAGTGACGATGGACGGCACCGCGCTCGCCGCCGCGCTGCGCTACTTCCCGCTGACCGGCAGACCAAGACCCCTGTGCCCGCCGCTGCCTGATCGGGTCCGCGAAATCAGCGACATCGCCCAGGCCGCGGCCAAGCCCGCTGCGGACATCCTCGCCGAAGCACCACACGCCCTGAACAAAGCCGCGCTGCTCGCCAGCGACTGCGGCCTCCCGGAGCTCTCCCGTAACCTGTGCTGGGTCCATATCAACATCTACCGTCAGCGCGGGCAACTCACGATCCCATTGGCCAGACAGATGCTTGAGCCCGTCCTCAACCTCGCGCGACTCGCCATCCGCGCGCAGGCACCCGACACGGCGGTTCGTCTCCTCGACGACATCCACCAGGCCGTCGCAGCTGGCGCGGACCTCGTCATCGACGGTCACACGCTGCCGCTGGCCAACCTGACCGGCACCAGGGACCAGTACCGCAAGCTCCGGGAATGGGTTTGGCTTCAGTACCTCAGCGATGGCATTCGCGCGCACACGCTTGTCGGGCGATGGCACGAGGCCGTGGCCCACGCCGAAGCCCTTCGCGGAATCGGCGCACACCTTCTGGAGGGACGACAGGCAGCAATCATCTCCCGCATCCTCAGTGGAGAACACCAGAAAGCGCGCCGTCTGGTCGACGACACGACCATCACCGAGCCCTGGGAACATCACATCGCCGCCTGCCTGACGCTCATGACAGCCGACGGCCCCTTAACGCGCGACCTCACCACCACGATTGCGCAAGAGTTCCTCCGGGAACAGCCCGTCAGCGGCTACGTCGTCTTTCGTGCCCGGCTCGGCCTTGCCGCAGCCAGCTTGACCAGCGATACCGACCCCGCGACCGCCGAAACACTAATCTCCGCGATCACCACAGAAGCCATCCGGCCTGGCGACGGATACGCGGCTCGCGAAATACTCCGGCACCCCTTCGTCCGCGAGAGTCGACACCATGGCGACCTCACGAGAGTCGTCGCGACGTGCGGTCTTGGCGCCGGAGCCCTGCCAACGGCCATGCTCGACTCACTCAACGAGTCAGTAGCAACAGCCAGGACCATGCTGGCCGCCCGCCTCTCGGTTCGATGCTGAACAAGATCGATAACTTGCAGGCTCAACATCGACAGCGCCGTCGCATTCGCCGGAACGCTTCTCAGGGGTCCATCCGACCGTCGCGGTGGGGTCAACGCCGATGCTGCCGCTTCGGTGACGGCTCGTGGTGCGACCCGAGCTAGTCGGCGGTCCGGTTCCGCCATGACGAGTGCGGCCAGCGAAGATAACGCGGCCCGGAGTGTCTGCTCATCCAAAGCTTCTCCGCAGCCTGGCTGATCAGCGTATTCGATCGCTCTGGGTCCAACGCGACGACCCGAAGGCGATTTATCGCGAGCTGATACCGGCGCAGGTCGGAGTCCCGTTCCAAGTACAGGCCGCTGTGGAGCTGGTCCATGTA
>NZ_CAUVXO010000266.1:0-6818 GCF_963555865.1 Protofrankia sp. Cr1 | reverse complement strand
GGCGTTTCCGGCAACTCCCCGATCGCACGGGCCTGGTCCGGCCGGCGGCTGGGTACCCGACGTTCTCCCGTATCGGACGGTTCCCCCCCCAGCACCAGCCGCACTGACCAGCACCCCGGACTCCCAAGCCTCCTCCGGCGCCTTCTCCCCGTTTTTCCTCTTTCAGTAAGGAGTGATCATTCATCATGTCCAGCAAGAGACAGGACCCCACCGACTCCACCGACCCCACGGACGGCAACGAATCAACTGGCCCCAACGAAGGCGCGGAGCACAAAAGGCCGAACGCCTCCGCACGTCGGGAGCGTCGGCGAAGCCATGGTGAGGGTTCCCTCTACCAGCGTGAGAGCGACGGCCGGTGGGTCGGTGTGGTCGACCTGGGCTGGATTGACGGGAAGCGACGTCGACGCGTCGTCTACGGGAAAACCGAGAAGGAAGCGCTCGGCAAGATACGCGAGCTTCGCAAGGCGGCTGACCAGGGCCAGGATCTCGCCGCGAAGCCTCGGACCGTCACCGAGTGGATGAACTATTGGATGACCGAGATCAAAACCCACGACGGAACACGGCCGTCCACACTCGCCCGGTACCGGCACGCGATCGACGGGCATATCGTCCCGCTGCTCGGAAAGATCCGTCTGGACAAACTCGGGCCGGCAGACATCCGACGTCTGCACGCGGCACGCCGTGACCAGATGAAGCCGGCGAGCCTCGTGAAGATTCACGCCGTGTTGCGGGCCGCGCTCGCCGACGCGGAACGGATGGATCTGGTGAGCCGCAACGTCGCGAAGGCCGTCCGGCCGCCGAGCCTGGCCGGTGAGGAAAGCCACACGCTGACCATCAATGACGCCCGTCGGTTCCTGGCCCTTGCCGGGGACGATCGGCTCGAAGCGCTGTTCGTCCTGGCGCTCATGATGGGACTGCGCCGCGGTGAGCTGCTCGGCCTCAGCTGGGATGACATCGACCTTGACGCCCGGACGCTGCGGATCCGCCGTTCCGTCCAACGGGTCGGCGGGCAACTGCGACTCGTCGAACCGAAGACGCGCGGTTCACGGCGAACCGCGCCGATACCGGCGTTCGCGGTCGACGCCCTGGAACGCCAACGCAAGCGCCAGGCGGACGAACGGAACAAGGCCGGCGACTCCTGGCGGGACAACGGGCTTGTCTTCGCCTCCACGGTCGGAACACCGATGGAGCCGCGTAACGTCACCCGGCGCGTCCAGCAACTCCGCGGCGGCGCGGGCCTGCCGTGGCTACGGCTCCACGACTTCCGACACGCCTGCGCGACATTCCTCCTGGCGTCCGGGATCGAACCACGGACCGTGATGGAGATCCTCGGCCACACCACCGTCAGGATGACGATGGAGCGGTACGGCCACGTCCTACCCGAGCGACTTCACGCGGCGGCGACGGCGATGGACGACATCCTCAACCCGAAGAGCGACCCGGATCAGACATCCGAGGACGACACAGCGGCGGGCCAAGGCCAAGACCAAGACGACGGGTAGCGCGCCTTGGCTACACGGTTGGCTACATTTCGATCTTCTCGCTAGACGGGACAACCCGTCTTTGCAGGTGAGACGTGGTGGAGACGAGGGGAATCGAACCCCTAACCCCTGCCTTGCAAAGGCAGTGCTCTGCCAATTGAGCTACGTCCCCTCGAGGGGAAACTCTTCTAAGAGTACGGCACGCAGCCGGTAGCGGGCAGGTAGCGGGCCGGTCACGGATGAGACCGCACGGGGCGCGGGTTGTGTTCCGCGGAGCACAACCCGCGCCCCGTGCCTACCCGGTGGCCTGTCGTGTCAGGAGTTGCAGGATGCAAGCCCCAGTGCCCGCAGGAGGGATCCGGCAAAATTCGCATCCTCCGGACAGGAGGGCGTCGGTGCGGGTTGCGGCGACGGTGGGCTGGCCGAGTCGCCACCCCGCGTCAGCTCGGCCGTGCCGGCTGTCGAGGCGGACTCCTGGCCGGCTGAAGGCGAAGCCGCCGGGTTGGGCGCATTCGCCGGTGCGGCGGTGGATGGCCCGGTTGACGCCGCGGCCACAGGCCCCGCCGGATCGCCGGTGGGCGGACCAACGCCGCCCGGAGCCGCTGACGCTCCGACCGGGTCAAGCACGGACGTGGTACCGGCAGCCACCAGCCGCGGGTTGTTGCCCGATGCTGCCGGCGGCCGCCTGGGAGCAGCCGCCGCCGCAGCCGAAGCGGTGGTCACCCCGTCCTGTGCGTCCCGCGCGTCCTGCCCGGAAGGACCCACGATGCCGGGTGACGTCGTCGCCGCGCTGGCCGGCCCGTCACCCGACGTGCCTGGACGGACCACGGTCGTTTCATGCTGTCCGCCGCCCGAGAGCACAGCCGACACAACGAGCAGAACTATAGCTACGAATCCGCCCAAACCAGCACCCACGGCAACCTCGCGAGGCCGAGGAGTGTCGTCATCCGACCCGCTGGCGCCGATCAGGCGCCGTGATTCGCCGACGGGCACGCCGCTGTCGCTTGTCATCCGTCCCCTTCATGCCCGGAGCCACCTTCCAGGCGCCCGGACCGATCCCGGGCGTCCCCGTCCGACAGCCAGCTCTCACAACGCTTCGCCTACAACTTAGACACAAACGGTAATGAGACACATAGGATGCCAAAGGGAACTCAACCACAACCCCACTACTGGCGGGTTAAGCCCTCGGAAAAGGGCATGGGAGCTCAGGATTGAAGATCTTTAACGACCAGGGCATGCGGGTCTACCGGAGACTCCACGCAGCCGGAACCGGCCGGGCATCACAGCGGGCCGGCGGGTCGTTCACCGCCGACAGGCGCACAGGCGCACGGGGTCCCCGGTGGATGGTCAGGGGTCGAACCGAACCATCCACCGGGGATCACACGATCACAGGGGTGACCGATACCTCAGAGCTGAGAGAGAGGAGCACACGCCCTGACAGGACAGCCTGACAGGACAGCCCTGCGGGCGGGACGTCAGTTCAGGTTGATGGCCGTGGTCGCCTCGTGCCAGAGGTCGACCTCGTCCTTACCCCGCCGACGGCGCACGACCGTCGCCACGGCGCCGGCCCCGGCGACAACTGCGAGAACTACGAGCTTGCGAATCATGTAGGCCAACCTACCCGCGTCGGGCGATGCTTGCCCACCCGCCTGGTGCGACCCGTTGTGGGCAGCCGTGGGCGGTCGCGGCCACTCGATTCCCAACAGGTGCCGGGAAAAGGTCAGCGCTGGTAGGTGGCCCGAAGGACCCCGCGGGCGAGGGTGTGGAACGTCAGGTTGAACCCGACCACCGCCGGTGAGACGGAGTCGGGGATCCCGAGCGAGGGGACGTCGACCGCATGGACGGCGAAGACGTACCGATGTGGACGGTCACCTTCCGGAGGTGCGGCGCCACCGAAATCGACTGTTCCATAATCATTGCGGACGTGGAAGGAGCCCACGGGTAGGCCGGAAAGGTCACCGCTGGCCACTCCGTGCGGCAGTTCGGTGACCGAGGCTGGAATGTCGACCAACGTCCAGTGCCAGAAGCCGCTGCCCGTCGGTGCGTCCGGGTCGAAACAGGTGACAACGAAGCTCTGCGTCCCCGGCGGGAAACCCGTCCACGCAAGGTGCGGCGAGAGGTTCTGCCCGCCTGCGCTGGTGTGGACAGCCGTCGGCGGGAGCGTGTCACCGTCGGCGAAGTCGTCACTGGTGAGGGTGAACAACGGCGCGGGGGGGAGGGTATCGAAGGGGTCCGGGGACGTGCCGCGATCGAGCAGGGACATCAGCCAGCCTCATTTCCATTGTCAGATGATTACCGTCGTGCTGTGACATTGGTCGTGCTGTCGCATCTGCTGGGACACGACTTCTGTTGTGACACGACTGTTACGTGTCCGGCACAGCATTTCTCATGCAACCTCGGCGCGACGTGGCTCACCGGGTCCGTCGGGTCCCAGGCGGTGTTGCCCATCCACACGCAGCCACGACGCGTGTCACCTAAAAAGTAAAGTTATGTTAACCTAACTTTGAAGGGATTGGCGGCGACGCCGCACTCGACATCGCGCCCCGAGGTTGGTAAATGATCATAAATAGTGTTCTGAAAAGGACCTTACGGGCACGGTGGTGCGCGGTGGGCGCCCGCAGAAAAACTCGGGCTCGTTGCGGGTTTTTGGGTGCCAAGTGGGACGCGCGGGCCTCCGGCCCGCTACCCTGGGAGCGTCCCGGTGGGGTGACTACCGACTCCCCCCGTGTTGGTGGTTTCCCACCGGGGCGCTTCCCCTCGGCGCAGCGGGGAAGGCGTCCATCGCCGTTGCCGCCCGCGCAGGCCCTCGCGCATGCCTTCGGGACAGGTACGCGCTTACGCTCCGGGCGTGAGGGTCATGATGTAGGTGCCGGGATGCGTCGCGCCTTCCTGGTTGACGATCGGTCCGTATGTCCACGGCAACACGGTGGAACTGCGCTCATCGGGTGGCGTGATGCCGAGGCGCGTCGCGGCAAAATCGGAGCTGCCGGCCGTGTCATCGGCGAGGTAGGTCAGCGTCGCGTGCGCGTTCGCGCCCGGTGCGAGAACGATCCTTGTGCTGTTGACGAGCGGGGATCGCGGGATGTCATACGTGGCTCCGTCCGCGGACAGCAGCTGCGCGCCCGGGAATCCGTACATGCTGCATCGGGTCGCCGATTGGTTCGTGAACGTCACGGGGATCTGGCGTTGTGACGCGGCGACGGTCGTGACCGTGCCCAAAGTGACGGTGAGGCTCGCCATGGTGCACCGCGTGATCGTCGATCCGGCGGAGACTGCCGATGGCGGAGTGGCCGCCGAATGCACGGCACCGGCCGAGCCACCGCAGGACGCGGCAACGAGCGGTAGCACGAGCGGTAGCACGAGCAGCAGCACTTTCCGGCGCGGCACCCGATCGAGGTGTCGATGCATGCAGCCCCCAGGGCAGGTGCGCGGTTTCGGATGGAACGCGCGTGTTTCACCATTATGTCGTACACCGGCGTTGCCGACACCGACCAACGCCGCCCGCGCTACCCACCAAGGCGTGGATTAACCAACTCCAGGCGATCATCGGGACGGAGGAGCCGCCACACACAGGCCAAGCCGCTTGATGTCTCATCGAGTTTGACAGGTTCCGGGCAGCGGATCAGGGTCCGGTGAGCCCCTCTCGGACTGCGATGCCGGCGAGCCGGTCACCCTCCAGGTGGAATTCGATCAGCCATTTCGCCGAAATGAGCGGCCACCGCCCTCGCGCGGGTGCCGAGCACCGAATGACGCCGCCGACTGCCTCCGAACACTCCACATGCTGCGCGGCGGCGAAACTCCGGATGGCCGACGAGTCGCTTCCCAGCGGAAGGGCTTCCAGCAGCCGAGTGCGTACATCGGCAGCGGTCTTCAGTCGCTTCCACCGGATTCCGGCCATCGGGGTGCTCCGTCAAAGAATCTGGCCCCATCCAGGGGCGATCATCACTGGCTTGTTCTCGGGCACACCACTCTTGTTGAGGATCGTACGCGCGACGGAGTTGCTGTTCGGTCCGGTCGGCTGGTACGGAATCGCCGCCGCGTCGATCCGGCTCAGCTCCCTGGTGAAAGAGGCGTCCTTCCCGTGCGCGGCCGGGCCCGCCATGACCGTCGTCGACGGGGCACCGGGCTCCCAGTCGATGGTGCCCGGTGTGTACGGGCCGTGATCGCATTTGATCGCGCCGTACCCGCCCGGACCACCCCGACCGCTCGGCCCGCCCCGGAAGAAATAAGGGGTTCCGGAGGCGTCGATATAGATCACGAACAGGTGGTAGACCGGCAGTCCGGCCAGCCCTCGGATCTTGGTGGCCCGAACGTCGATCTGGCCGGAGGGCGGGGCCGCCGCCCGCTCCTCACCCGAGCCGGTATCCGCACCCGCGTCATCGGGCTGGGTGTCGACACCCGCGATCGCTCCGGCGTCATGGATATCGCGGTCCACGTCCTGGCCACCGTCCTGCTCGCCGTTCTGGGCGGCGTCCTGGCCGGTGTTCTGGCCACGGTCTTCATCCGAGGAGGACGATGACCACTGGCGCTGAACCTGGGGCTGCAGGGTTGTCAGGAGGCTTGTCATCGCGCGGTTGCCCACAGTGCTCTGCAACGCCAGCAGGCCGAGGCCGCCAACTGGTGCCGGGGACACCTTGGACGGCCGGGCATGAGCCCGCACCGTTGGGGCGAACTCGGGGTCCACATATCGCATGCGGAGTCCTCCTCCACCAATCCCGCCTTGGAGTAAACCGTGCCGCCATAGGCGCTGGCGAGCGCTCAGGGGCAGCCTTTCGGGCAGTCGTACCGGCAGTCGACATCACGTACAACCGTGGGAGCAGGGCACGGAGTGCTTACCGGCGGTCCTGGGCGAGCCCAAGGCGCGGTTGCTGCGGTTTCACGCCGGCCTCGGCGTCGGGACACGTTGACTACGATGCGTGACACTGGGTTTGTGGACATATGGGGCAAGACCCTCTATGGGGAGCGGCCACGTCGTCCTGATGCACGCGGGACGTGGGAGGCAAGACCCGGCTGAGGTCGCCCACAACAATGCCCATGATGCCTGCCACCACGAGTGGGACATTCGCCGAACCCTCGACCAAGTGGGTCCTGCTGACCAGCGGTGGCGATCAGGCGCTGCGATCAGGCGCTGCGGGAAGGTGTTCGTCGCCGTCCGCGACGATTTCACGGGCGTAGGCGTCGAATTCTTCCAGGCTGCGGAAGGCGGTCGTGCGGCCCGTCACATGGGGTGGTGCCCATCGTGAACTCGATCATCGCACCGGCATCCCTCGCCATGGCTCGTCAGGCGCCGCGCTGTTGGCTGCCACCAACGGTCAGGAGAGCGTCAAACCGGCTCAG
>NZ_CAUVXO010000265.1:0-6819 GCF_963555865.1 Protofrankia sp. Cr1 | reverse complement strand
TCCCTGGAGTGCTCGTACGTCTGCCGGCTGACCGCGCGCGGTGCGAAGCCTTGGCCGGGTATCCTGACCTCGGCTGTTCGTGCGCCCAGCAGACAGGAAGCTGTTAGTAAGGCATCGTCCCCTTGGACATGGCCTCCAGGGTGTCACGTAGCCGGCGCTGACCGGCTCGCCACAACCCGGCACCAAGCGAAATCCGGGTAACGCCGAGCCCGGTCATCCCTGCGACATCCTGCGCACCCGGTAGGTATGTGGTGTTCACGGCGGTCGGGCTGATGGCGGTCACGATAGCGGTGATGGACTCTCTCGAGACGGCATGGATGGGGTAAACGCAGTCGACGCCCGCCTTGACGTAGCAGCGTGCCCGCTCAACCGCATCCGGCAGCGCGGTGGATTCGTCCGATGCGTACAGGAACGAATCCACCCGTGCGTTGATCACCAAGTTGGCACCCGCATGCTGACGGATCGCGGCGAGCAGCTCGGCGTGCTCCCCTGGATTTCTCAGGCATCCGTGCTCGTGGTCGGTGTCCTCGATATTGCAGCCAGCCGCACCCATGCCGAGCAGACGATCCACCAGCTCGGCAGCGGCGAGACCATACCCAGCCTCGACGTCGACGGTGACCGGTACGTCAACCGCCCGCATGATCCTGCTCGCAGCGTCGAACATGTCATCCACCGGCGCGTTCTCACCATCGGAATAGCCAAGCGACTCAGCGACGGCCACCGAGCTGGTAGCGACGACGGGAAAGCCCGCGGCCACCGCCGACCGGGCGCTATCCGCGTCCCAGACGTTGGGCAACACGAGTGGCTTGCCAGGGACATGCAGCTCACGCAGGCGCGCCGCAGCGACGGATGCCAGCGCGTCATGTGATCGGGCCACGCAGGGAGATGCTATCAGGTCGGCCCGCCCGATAACAGCGGCCCGGCCGACCGGTCCGCCAAATCGAACAACCCAATAGCGAACCGAAGGCTTCTCGATAGCGGGAGGTGGTTCGCTACCCGGGACCGGTCGAGGGCGAAGCCGAGCAGACGCTGTCGCGCCGGTCCGCCGGACGCCGCCACCAGGAGGGATGTCTCTCCATGACGGACAACGCAGGAGGTCACCATGCCGCACGTGAATATCAAGTACTTCCCCGTTTCGCTGAGTGACGAACGGCAGTCCGAACTGATCGCAACGGTGACTCAAGCGGTGATGAAGACCTTCGGCTGCGACGAAGCTGTGATATCGATTGCCCTCGAGCCAGTCGAGAAAGATGCGTGGCAGGAGCAAGTCTACCTACCGGAAATCATAAATCGCAGGGACCTGCTGCATAAAAAACCGAACTACTGACCCATCAGTGAATTCACAGAGAGGGGATCAGCCAGTGGACCACTCAGCACCGGCGATCTCGTCCGATCACGATGCCCGACGACTAGCTCTGTTTCGGACCCTTCAGGAGGACCTGCGAACAGTCGTTGAACGAGACCCTTCCGTGCGGACTCATCGGGAGGCCCTGCTGCACCCTGCGCTTCCTGCGCTTTGGGCACATCGCGTCGCGCACCGGATTCACCGCCGTGGCTGGCGCATGTCGGCACGTCTGGCAATGGTACTGGCACGCGCGATCACGGGCGTGGAGATCCATCCCGGTGCGGTGTTGGGCCGCAGGGTATTCATCGATCACGGGGCCGCTGTGGTCATCGGTGAGACCGCAATTGTGGGTGACGACGTCACGATCTACCACCAGGTGACCCTCGGCGCAGTCGGCTGGTGGCGCGACAACCAGCGCGCCGCGGGAGAACGCCGGCACCCCGTCGTCGGCGTGGGGGCGGTACTCGGCACCGCCGCCACCGTCCTCGGTCCGGTGACGGTGGGCGATGGTGCCGTGATCGGAGCACAGGCACTAGTCATCGACGACGTGCCAGCGGGCGCCCGGACCGTCGCCGTCGCAGCCGTACCACGCCGTCAGGAGGTCGCGCGGCACGCCTTCGAGCTGCTGCGCCACACCGCATCGTCAGGTTCGTGGTGACACGTTCGCGGAGCACGAAGGAGAACGCCATGGTTGGCCGGATTTCGGGGCACCTACCCGCTGTCGGACCGCGCATCGCCGACACCATCGAAGACCTGATCGGCAACACGCCCCTACTCAGACTCCCCGTCCAGGACACGGCCCCTGCAGTACAGGTGCTGGCCAAGCTCGAATCAGCCAACCCCCTTGCGAGCGTCAAGGATCGAGCGGCCCTGTGGATGCTGCGGGCCGCAGAAGCCGCCGGACATCTGAGTCCTGCCGGTACGGTGATCGAGGCGACTTCCGGCAATACCGGAATCGCACTGGCCGCGCTGTCAGCCACACGCGGCTACCGCTGCCTGATAGTTATGCCTGACAGTGCGACGGCCGAACGAGTCGCACTGTTGCAGGCGCTGGGCGCCGAGGTCGTCCTCACACCCCGTGAGGAGCTCTACCAAGGTGCCATTGACAA
This sequence comes from Protofrankia sp. Cr1, assembly GCF_963555865.1. Taxonomy (NCBI): domain Bacteria; kingdom Bacillati; phylum Actinomycetota; class Actinomycetes; order Frankiales; family Frankiaceae; genus Protofrankia; species Protofrankia sp. Cr1. The sequence goes on along the minus strand of NZ_CAUVXO010000265.1, from coordinate 4,365 downwards.
AGCCGAGGAGCTCCACCGGAGGACACCGGGCTCCTGGTTCCCTCGCCAGCATGCGAATGCGGACAACGTTCGTGCCCACCGCGAGACTACCGGACCGGAGATCTGGTCGGATACCGAGGGCCGGGTCGACATCCTGGTGTGCGGTGTCGGGACCGGCGCCACGCTCTGCGGAGCGGCGTCGTACCTGAAGGAACAGAACCCGGCGATCACGGCGGTTGCCGTCGAACCGGAGGCGTCGCCGTTGCTGTCCAGAGGATTCGCGGGCGCACACGCCATTCCCGGGCTGAACGGCGGTTTCATCGCGGATACGACCGACGTCAACCTGATCGACGAAGTGTTGACCGTGTCCGATGACGAGGCCATGGATACGGCGAAGTGGCTCGCCCGCAGGGCGGGTGTCCTCGCCGGGATCTCCTCGGGCGCCGCCGTGCACGGCGCCATCAGAATGGCCCGGCGTGCTGCAAACGAAGGAAAGACGATCACCGTCATCCTTCCCGACACGGGAGAGCGCTACTTGAGCGTCTGGTCGACCCCGCCGAAGAACGACGCGACCAAGAATCGAACGCAACGATGAAGCCCGAGAAAACGCTGCTGCTCGTCGGCGGCACCGACGAGGCGATACTCAGGGCCAAGGAATTAGGCCTGCACGTCCTGCTGCTCCAACATCCCACCAAGGTCACTGCGGAACAGGTGCAGCTCGCAGACGTCCTCCGTGTCGTGGACTTCACGGACTGGGCCCTTACGGAACCGATCGTTCGTGACCTACATGAGACGCCGGGATTTACCGTGGCGTTGTCACTCACCGAACCCGGACTCGACGCCGCGGGACGGATCAACGACATGTTCGATCTGGGCGGCACCGGCTTCGAGGTCACCAGACGAATTCGTGATAAATGGGCCATGCGCCGGCACCTCGCCGATTTGGACCCGGCGGCGGTTGGCGCCGCACCGCTGAGAGACCGTGAGGACCTGGCTGCCTTTGGCATTCGCCACGGCTACCCGTTCATCGTCAAGCCGATCGATGCCACGGCGAGCATCGGCGTGTTCCGCGTCGAAGGTCCCGCAGACTTCGAGCTGGTATGGACCGAGATCGAACGCCTTCGCGGCACCCGGACCGACCGGATTTCAACGCTGTTCGTCCTTCAGGATTTCCTGATGGAGGAATACGTCGACGGCCCCGAGTACAGCGTGGAGTCATTCAGTTTCGCCGGTCGCCATGCGGTGGTGACGATCACCGAAAAATTCACCGACACCGCTCATTTCGCCGAGCTGGGCCATGCTATTCCCGCACGATTGGACGAAGGATTGTGGGAGCAGGTGCGCGCATGTGTGAGCCGCTTTCTCGATCTGATGGGCCTCAGGGACGGAGTCTGCCACACCGAGGTGCGGATCGACACGCGCGGACCCAGGATCATCGAGGGCCACAACCGCTTCGGCGGTGACGCCATCCCGGACCTCGTCCGGGGCGCGTACGGCATCGACCTGACGACGCTTGCGGTCGGCTGGCCGTTCGGCCTTGTCGCCGAACTTCCCGACCGGCCGGTGGCGCATGCCGGCGCGAGCACGCGCTTCCTGGTCTGCGAACCCGGGCGAGTAGAGGCGGTGGACGGCGTCGAAGCGGCTCGCCGGCAGGACGGTGTGCTCGCCGTCCGCATCACCGCGAAGCCGGGCGATGTCGTGCGTTCGGTGCGGGACAACTGGGACCGGCTCGGGCTGGTTGCCGTCACCGGGCCGGACACCACGGCAGCCATCCAGCGGGGGGCGGACCTCGTTCGCGACACCATCGCGGTGCGCGTCCTGGGCGCGGACGGGGAAACGCGCCTCGCCCACGTGGCCGAGGTGCAGGGCCCTGCGAGGATGACGGTGGCACCGGTATGAATGTCCTCATCCTGCACCGCAATCCATTCGAGCCGTTCCCATACGACCAGTGGCTGGCCGACTACGACGGCGATGTGGTCGTCCTCGCGGCACGCGACAAGTTCGAACCGTTCGGTGAGAAAGTGCCCACCGACAACCTCGGCTACACCCGTCTGGAAGTTCTGGAGCAATTCGACGACGCTCTGATACTCAAGCGTGCGCTCGAACTTGTCACCGAGTTCCAGATCACGCATATCATCGCGCACCACGAAGCTGACGTGGACACGGCAGCGTGGCTTCGCGAACATCTTGGGCTGACCGGGGCATGGCCCGCGGACGTGCTGCCGTTCCGCGACAAGGCGCTGATGAAGCAGCGTGCCCAGCGTGCGGGCATTGATGTCGCGGCCCACGCGACACCGCGAACTGCCGAGGAGGCGTGGGCGTTCGCAGACCTGCACGCCTTCCCACTGGTGTGCAAGGATCGTGCCGGCTACAACGCCATCGGCCTGCGAATCCTCGGCGACCGGGACGAGCTGGCGGACTACCTCGCACACACCTACTTTGACGCCCCACGCGAGGACGCATTGTTCGAGGTGTTCGTACCGGGCCGCATGTGTCATGTGGACGGACTCGTGGTCGACGGCCGGACGGTGTTGGCCTGGCCGTCCCAGTACCAGTACGACCTGGCCTCCTTCGGAACGGATCAGGGCGCACGGGTGGATCTGACCCTGGACCGGGACGACCCGTTGACCGACAGGCTGTTGGCGTTGACAGAAAGGATCCTGGCTGCGCTGAAGCCCTCCGGCAGCCGGCTACGCGATCACGCCTTCCACGCGGAGATCTTCCATACTCCCGACGACCGTCTGGTTCTGTGTGAGATCGCGAGCAGGCCGGGCGGAGCGAAGATCCGTGAAGTCTTCCACACCATCTTCGGCGCCAACCTCGGTGAGTACACGACGCGCGCGCAACTCGGCCTACCGCTGCCCGCGCTTGGGGAGTTCTCGGGCGCCGGTGACCGGCCACAGCCGCGGGCGATGTCCGGACAGATGCTGACGATGAAACGGCCGGGACTGGTGCGCTCGGTGCCCGCGGCTCCCGACGAGTCGTGGGTGGAGCGGTTCTGGGTCTATGCACGGCCGGGCCAGGTGATCCCACCTGCCGCGGGTTCGTCGGACTTCCTCACCGCTGTGGTCGGCTCAGCGCCGACCCGCGCGGAGTGCGAACGCAGGTTGCGCAGCCTGGGGGCGCGCTTCGAAGCCCAGATCAAGATCGTGGAGGCGCCGTGAAGGGCTTGTCGACTCGGGCAAGGTACCTACTGGGCATGGTGGTCGACTCAACCGGCAGTGGCATGTACCTCCCACTGTCCCTGCTGTATTTTCACCACACCACCGGGCTGCCGATCGCGCAGGTGGGCGCTATCATGACCGCTGCGGCGCTGTTGGGTCTGGTGAGCAATCCGGTCACCGGAGTGCTCGTGGACCGACACGGCGCCCGCGCCGTCGTCGTCGGCGGATACCTGCTGCGGGCCGTGGGTTTCGCCACCTATCCACTGGTGGACTCCGCCGTGCCGCTGTTCATCGTCGTGGCGCTGGTGGCGTTCGGCGACGTCTCGTTTTCGCCGTCCATCCAGTCCTTCATCGCGGAGATCGCCCAGGGCGCAGCCAGGGACAGACTCATCGCGGCGCAGCGCAGTCTGCGCAACGCCGGTCTCGGTGCTGGCGGCCTGATCGCGGGATCGACGTTGGCGTTGGGCACCGATGCCGCCTATCACGCGATCGTCCTCACCAGCGGGGTCGCGTTCGTGGTGGCCGCCGCGATTATCCGCACAATCCCCACCGCACACGTGGCCGGGCCAACGGCGGTCAGAACTCCGACACGACATGGATACCGCCTCGTCGCGCGCAACCGTCCGTTCCTTGCGCTCACCATGCTGAACGTCCCGACAGCATTCGGCTACATGGTGTTGTCCGTGAGCCTACCGATATACACCACCCAGAAACTGGGCGCACCAACTTCTCTGGTGGGTGCGCTCTACGCGGTCAATACAGTGGGTATCGCAGCTCTGCAGATGCCAGTCACCAGGATCCTCACCAGGTACCGGCGCACGCGCGCCGTCGCGCTGGGCGCATCGGTTTTCGCACTCTCGTTCGTGTCCTTCGCGGTACTGGGAATGATGTCCGCCGGAGCGGTCCTGATGGTTGGCGTGTTCGCTGCGACAGCAGTGTTCACCGCCGGGGAACTGCTGCACGGAGCCACCGCCTCGGCATTGGTGGCCAGTGCGGCGCCCGAGGCCACGCGTGGGCGTCATCTCGCGGTCTATCAGCTCTCCTGGGCAATTCCCACCGCCCTGGCACCCGCGGCGCTGACCGCACTCCTTTCACTGTCCGCCACCGGCATGTGGCTCATACTCGCAGTAGGTGTTACCGGCTCCGCCCTGGGAATGATTCACCTTGAGGGCAGCCTTCCCGAGCAGGCCGTGCGAACTCGCCCACTCTGCACACGGCATCC
>NZ_CAUVXO010000264.1:0-6850 GCF_963555865.1 Protofrankia sp. Cr1 | reverse complement strand
ACCCATGCCAGGATCGCGCGGTTCGACGCGAGTTTGGAGCACAGGAATCATTGGCGGGCGGACTGGTGCCGATCATGGGTTGTTCACTGGCCGAACATCACGAGCTTGCCGTCCCGCGTCGTCCTCGGGGTTCGACGACTCCGGGGATGACATCGAGGTCGAGGTACCTTCTGATCATGTGTTTCAGTTCGGCACCTTTGATGAGCGTGATGCGGTTTCGTTTGGCGAACGCGATGCTCGACGGTCCGTACCATGAGGTCGTAACGACCATTCCCGTGGCGGCGTTATGGTCGTTCATGGAGCCGGCGACAGCTTGGACTGTTCCGAGCTCGACTCGATTCTTAGTGCGCTTGGCCTGCACAAGACAGATGCCTCCGAATATGATGTCGTCCTTGGTCGCGACGACGTCGATTCCGTCGTCGCGCGAGTCGACGGTGCGGTAAGCTTCAATTCCCATGGCCTTGAGTAGCTTCTCAATGAGCTTCTCGAACTCGCTTGGCGTGAGTTGCAGGAGGTTCGGCCGAGAGTCGAGATCGGATAGCTCGGTTGCGTCGTTAGCGAGCCTGAACCGACGGAGGTCGAACGTGACAACAGGCTTCACAGCCTCCAAGTCGTAAGGGTTTGGCGAGACCTTCGCGCCCAGTTCGCGTAGGCATCCGATTGGGTCGGTGACACGGTCGAGTTCGAGGCTGGACTCGAATAGGGACCGTTCGGGTTCGAGGCTGACCAGATGGTACAATGTATCTTTGCCGGTCGCCGGTGCTACGTCCGTGACTGTTCCGTTGAAGACAACCACATCGACGAGATCAAGCGTCTTTGTAGCCTCGAACACCTCATGTACTATTCGTAGCGTCATCCACGCGACGAGCTGCGCATAAAGCTTCTTGATTTCAGGCTCTTTCCATTTCACCGCCCTAACTTCGGCCGCGGTCTTAAACAACTTGTACTCCCGTATCTCGGGAATCACGGACCGTCGCGGGAACTCGACCTCAACGACAATGTCATGTTCCTGCGGCCTGTAGGCGATCTTCCTGGTGACGGGAAAGCCGTCAGGATAGGAGGTGGCCGCGAGCGCCTGGCCGACGAACCACTCGACTGCCTCCGGGTCGCCCTCCATACACGCCGCCCACTGCGCTGCGAGGCGGGCGTTGTGGGCTGCGGCACGGTCGTGGATCGCGGTTACATGCTGGTCGTGTCGGGCGCGAGCGGCATCAAGTGCCCGCAGCCGGTCGGCTTCGGCCCGCTGGAACTCGGCGGTGTCGGCTTCCCACTGGATGCGAGCCGCGTCGAGTTCCCGCTGGTATCGACCCGACCCGCCCACCAGACGGCTGGCCCGACCAGGAGCAGGAGGCGCATAGTCCTCCCAGTTCGGCGCCGTGCCGGGGACCGACAGTCGTCCCGGCCGAAGGACCGCTTGCTCCGGTACGGCCTCCAGCACGGACACAGTGAAGGCAGCAAACCCCAAGACGTTGAGCAGAAGGTTTCTGCCGAGCTCCGCGATATGAGCCGTCGCGGCGGCATTGTCATCGTCCACCGACTGCTGGCGCTGGGCCTGCTCCCGGTCGCGCTGGTCCCGCGCGTCCTGCTTCGCTTGCGCAGCCGCTTCGCGTTTACGTTGTTGCGTGGCCTCCCGCTCGGCCCGGACGGCCGCAGCGCGTCGCTGCTGCCATTCCGACTGCCCGCCACCTGACTGCACCATCGCTCATCGCTCCCCGTCAGCGACCATCAACGCGGAGTCTCAGCATAGCGACCAGCGGTGATCGATTGAGTTCGTTTCGGGAGATGCCCCGGTCGTGATCGCAGAAGATTCAGGATGCACCGTTACCTATCTATGTTGATCAGCGTTAGCGACAAGTTCGGCGGGGTATCTGAGCCGGCTGCTGTCAGGTACGGCCGTTTCAGTTGGTTCGACATCGCGCGCGGATGGATCGGCCGAAAACGCGCCCATCGTCGAGCCCGACACAAGGTGCGGCCACACCGTCGCCGCCCACGCGCGGGCGAGCCGGGCCTCGAACACCGGCGTAGTCGGCCAGGAACGGCCACTGGCCGCCGCGGAGCGTCGGCAGCCCGAACCTGTCGACAACCCGCTTGGGCAGGATGTGCAGCAGCGGCGCGTACTCGAAGTACCGCGATCGTGTGCGCGGCACAAACGTGATGTTGACGTCACCGAGGTCTACGATCGCTGCCATCGGCTCCGGCAGCTCGTCTAGGTCGAAGAAGCGGCGGCGGAACTGGGCTGCTTCCCACAGCATGTTCCACTGCCCGACCGCGGCGACCAGGTCTAGTCCCGAGGCGTGGAGCATCGTCAGCGTGACGAACTCCGGCGGAGCCGATTCCACCGGACGGACCATGCCGTCGAAGAAGAACCCGGCCGACATGTTCGTCAGGCGCGGGAACTGCTCGGGGGTTGCCTCGGCTCGGGCAGGAACACGCCGTCGCGACGCCAGGCCGTCGCCTCGGCCGCGGTCGGCTCACGCTCGTCGTCCGCGAGGTCCTCCACCATGGGCCACTCCGTGCGCTGATACGCCAGTTCGTCGATCTGTGTCATACCTACAGCACGACAGTCGGACTATAAATCCGTTCCGAGCGCCGCGACTTCATCTGGCGCCCCCTTAGCTCAGGCGCGAGTTCCAACCAACCGGTGCGGAACAGTGCTCACGCCTACGCAGCCTGGCAGCTCGCCCGACACCGGCCGCCTGATGGCCCGGTAGGGTGTAGTCGTCATTTCGGGGTTCCCATGTCTGGACGCGCCATCCCTGGCCGTGTCCGGGCCGAAGGCCGAACGGCGCGACGGACACATCCGCTGGCGGCACCCCCGGGGGGACGATCGTGAAGGGTCCGCTCCGCGCTGCCTCCAGCGCCCCGGCCAGCCAGGGGGATTGGGGCGCGTCCGGAGAGCATCGTGAGTCCCGACCCCGTCCGCCTCCTCGTCCTCGCGTTGTCCGCGGCCCTCGCCGTCATCGTCGGGCTGGTCGCCGGCGGCCTGACTGTTCTGACCGGAGCGGGCGTGCCCGCCGCGGTCCTCGGTGGCGGCGCAGCGGCCGGCGGCACGCTCGCGCTCTGCATCGCGGTCGCTGCGTTCCTGCGGGGTGCGTAGACCGTGCCCATCCACGCCAATGAGCGGCAGAGGACGCCTACCTGCGCGGCGCCGGTCGCCGGTCGCTGGTCCCGCGCCCTTGCGGGGTCGCCGTTGTCGACACCCGTATTGCTCCCGCGTTCGTTCCGCGCCGCGGCAGGTCGGCGGGCCCGTGCCTGGGCGCCGTCGGCGCGGCATTTCTGTCGGAGTGATGCGATAGCGTCGCGCCATGCCGGAGATCGACTACGGGGCCAGCTGGGTACCTGACGACGACCAGGAGCGAGACTGGGACGACGCAGCCGAGTTGGCGGCGGCCTGGGTGCAGCGGGAGGCCGAACGGCTCAACGTCGAGCCGCTGCTGGTTACGCCGACGCAGGCGCAGTGGGACGCCGGCTCGCAGGTCATCAGCCAGTTCGTGCGAAGGTACGCAGCCACCACGCCACGCAGCTCTCGTGTCGGGGTTCGGCCCGCATCGGTGCTCGCGTACGTGCCGGACTACGAGACCATCCACTTGGCGATGAGGCACGCCCGAGGCGGGTCGCTCGCGGTCGTCGAGTCGGTCGCCACGCCGCTGCGCGGCTGGGCCGTCGAGGCCAAGGCTCTGGATCTGTCACAAGGGACGATCAGTCCGGACGACCGGTCGGAGCACCTGCGTGAAGCGCTCGAGAGTATCCAGCGGGTAGGAAACAACGGCTGGACGAACGGGTTCGGGAAGGACGCGGCCGTTCGCGTACTCCAGGAACTGCACAGTCGTGGCGATCTTGATCCGGACCTGGTCCTCGGCTACGTGCTGGCTCGTGGGCAGCACGCCAAGGCCGTCGAACGCCTCGCGAAGATCATCGAAGGAGTTCGGAATCCCGGTGGACCTAGGCGGGGAACATCGTCGCGAGCCTGGTGACGCTCGCCGTCGTTGCAGTCGACCGCACCGCCAGCGTCTCCCTACCGGAGATACCTCTCGATCCCACGATCGGTCGCGAGGACCTACCGGTGGCCTCCGACAGTCCAACCACGTTCGCGAGCGGGGGCGACAATGCTTTACCTCGACTGCCAAGATGCGTCGTCAGCATTGGGATCGCTCGCCGCTGCATTTCGTATCCACGCGGATTCTCTCGTCAGAGCAGTGAGCGAGCGGGACATCGAAACGGGCTTGAGCGGCGAGCGCGAGGAAGAAGTCGTGACGACATTTCTGTCGTCGATCGGTGTCGACATCGAGTCGGTCCGGTTCGACGGATCGTACTATTTCCACGGAACCCGAACGGTCGATCCGGAGTCGTTTTTCCGCGACGGCATCCTTCCACTCGGCCAGATGGTCGACAGGCTATGGTCCACGCTTTACGATCTTGTCCGAAACGAGGTGACCGAGCCGGAGTGGCGAAATTTCCGAGCCGAGCTCGAACGGGGCGCGGGTGGTGACGGCGGATGGCTCTACCGGTTCAAGACCACTGACGCATTCCACCACGGCCCATATGCCATGCTCGTGCGGGAGACCCATCTTCATCCCGGCGCGGTCGGCAATCACGACTATCTTGCCGTGCCTGAAATCGTCCAGGACATCGCAAGCGCTTTCGGGGGAAACCTTCGAGAGACTTTTAGCGCCGCGTCCAAGAGATGCATAGTCAAGTTCCGGTCGCAGGAAGTAGGGAAACCGGCGCTGATTGCGGCGTCCTGGTACCTTTATTCGGCCATACGAGGCGATCCCGCCGGTCGGGCGGGTGTGTGGATCATAGACTGTAAAGGCGCTGTCCCGCCCCGCGATGTCGTCGCCGTCGAGGCATTACTGTAAAGCGGCGGACAAAGGCCTCCGCCCCTCGTGACCCAGCGATCCTAGGAGATCCATACGAGAATTCCGGCAGTGATGGAGGTTACTCGCTCGTTTGACTGGCCCACCGGAGCAGAGATGTGAATAGTCCGGGATCACGGGTGCGGCCCTCACACACGGCAAGCTCGTCTTCAAAGCGGTTGATGATCGGATTCGGGTAGTGGAAGAACTGCGATCGCTCGGCCAAACCTTCCACAGACCATTCGTAGCGAACGCCGATAGAGCCGATGTACGCGGCCAGCACGTAACGCACGAGGCGGCTGATGCTCTTGTCGGCCTCCACGAAGTCCGGGCTTATCGACAAGCCGTTCTTGTAGTCTTAGTGGATCGCGTCTGTGGTGATCATGGCCATTTGAGCGTCCGGCATATCCTCGGCGCCGTCCAGGAACTCGCGCAGCGAGTCCGGTACCGGAATGCCTGTGCGCACCATTCTGCAGCCGAAATGCTTGCCGTAGTAGCGAGCTAGGTTGAGCGTGGACGCCTCCCATTCGGTGCCGAAAACTTGCTGGAAGTCGATGCCAGGCATAATTCGCAGCCAGTATCGGCTGGCATAGTGCGAGTATACTTCGTAAGCGTTGTCGAAGGGCTTGGACCGCTTGTTGTTACACGGTTCGCACAGCGACTTAGGAAATTTGATCACTCCGTAGCGATCCCGCCTGACACCGCTACGGCCATTGATCTCACGCCTGTCGCCGTCTCCTCTCCCCCAGAGCAGAGAACCGCCGCTACCCATCAGTCGAGTTAGATCCGTGCACTTGAACTTGTGTTCACCGGTGGCGGCAGGTCGTTCCCGGCACCACCAACAGATTCCGGTCGGCGGGACTCGGAGATGTGCCAGCGCGTCGGGTCCCAGTATGGTGCGACCGTCAGCCGTTCGATCTGGCATGGTCCAATTAAACCCCATCACTCGACAACCCTCTGAGGTGAGGATAGGGCGACCACGCAGGGGCTGGAACGCGCCCCGCGGCGGCGCCCCGAGGACCAAAGGCCCTAGACGCTCGCTACTCGGAGTGACCGAGGAAGACGGAGAGGGGCTGGATCGGGGCATGCGGCATTGCGCCGGGTACCAGGCCCCGACGAGGTCCACCGTGCGTAAACGGCGCTGAGGACGCCGCCTGAATGCCTAAGCGGCTTTTTCTTCGGGTTCGATGGTGACTTTCAGGCCGAGTTTCTCCAGTTGCGCGACGAGCCGTTTCTGCTGGGCGTCGGTGCCGTGGCGGCGCTGTGCCCAGTCCGGTCCGAGCTCGCGGTAGACGGTCTCCTCGGCGACGATGTGCCAGTAGGCGACGAGGATGTCGTGACGGATCGCGCCGACGGCTTTCTGGACCCCGCGGCGGCCCCGGATCTGGGCGTAGTGCGCGGCGAAGTAGGTCTCGCGGGTCATCGCGGCGGCGTGGGCGGCCTCGGTCAGCGCGGTCCGCAGCCAGGTGGAGCCCTGGCGGGTGCGACCCGTCCGCGACGTGCCGGCGCAGGAGTGGTTGCCCGGGCAGATCCCCGCCCAGGACGCCAGGTGTCCCGCGGTCGGGAACCGGGTCATGTCCATCCCGGCCTCAGCGATCAGGCACTGCGCCGTCCGCTGGCCCACCCCGGGAATCGTCGTCACCCGCTCCACCAGCTCCGCGAAAGGAGCCAGCATCACCTCGACCGTCCGGTCCAGCTCGGCGACCGCGCTGTCGCACAGATCGATCTGCGCGAGCAGCTGACGGACCAGCACCTTCTGGTGATCGGCGAGTGGCCGCCCGGCCAGCGCGTCACGCAACTGCGGGATCTTGACACGGAGTCGGCGCCGCGCGAGGTCGGCCAGCACCTCGGGGTCCTCCTCCCCGCCGAGCATCGCGTCGATCATCGCCCGGCCGGACTTCCCCAGCAGCTCGGATGCCACCGACGTCAGCTTGATCCCACAGTCCGTCATGACCTTCTCCAGGCGTTGCACCGCCCGGGTCCGGTCCTCGACC
>NZ_CAUVXO010000263.1:3237-7732 GCF_963555865.1 Protofrankia sp. Cr1 | reverse complement strand
ACACTCGTGCTGGCTGCCGCCTCGATGGTGGCGCTCGCCGCGATGGGCGGATCCTTCCGCAGCCCGCCACCCGTGGCGGCCCCGTGCGGTACACCCCCGCTGGCCGGCACGGTCGTGAACGTGACCTTGGCCGACAGGGGCGGGGGCATGATGAGCGGGCGTTACGAACCGGGTCCGATGATGGGCGGCCCGGGAGGCATGGACCTGATGCGTGTGATCGTCAACGTCGGTGTCGTACCGGCGGGGACGGTGTCGCTGCGGGCACTCAACGCGGGGAGACGGATCCACGAGCTGATGGTGCTTCCGCTGCCGGCCGGCCAGGTGGTCGGGCAACGCCCGGTCGACGGCGATGGTCGCATCGACGAGGCGGGCAGCCTGGGTGAGGCGTCGCGCAGCTGTGGGGCCGGGTCCGGCGACGGAATCACCGCCGGTTCGACGGGCTGGACGACGCTGACGCTGTCTCCTGGCCGCTACGAATTCGTGTGCAACCTGCCCTTCCACTATGCGGCTGGCATGTACACCGAGCTTGACGCCCGTTGACACCACGGCGGGCCAGTCCCGGCCTGGAGGAACAGCGGTAGCGCGCTGGCCGGCGAGATCCGCCGGGTGCTGCGCGGCGGCGGACTGTTCGTCGTCACCGGCCAGCACACCGGCGGTGCCATGACCGTGCTGGCGTCCCGCACGGTGACGACATGCGGGAGAGCCATCCGAGCGCCGGACCGGCTCCCGAGGTATCGCCAAGGCACCACCAACCTGATTACTATTCTAGATAGTACGAACAAGGCTCGTATGATCGTCACGGGAAGAACGGCGGCGGCACCACGCCTTCGCCCGGCTGCCCGCCCCACCGCATCGTTCCGCCATCGGACCCGAATCACCCGACACGCCTGCTCGACCCCACCGATCGACCCACCAGGAGGAGAAATGGACGCGGTGCTCTACGCCCTGCCGGCGCTGGCCTGCCCGGTCGGGATGGGCGCAATGATGTGGCTGATGATGCGCGGCAAGAGCAACCGGCCCAGCCAGACCCCTGCGGCCGGTACCGGGCAGGCCGATCCACGAGAGACTGAACTCGCCGCGCTCCGGGAGGAAATCCAGCACCTGCGCGGCACGCAGCGTCCGGTTCCCGCGGGCAGCAAGCAGCAGCCCCGATGACGGGGGTGCCGCCCAGCCAACCACCGCCGCACGAGCGGACCGCCCACGGGGCCCGCGTGGGCGCCGTCAACCGCCGGCCCGGAGCCCGCACCGGCAGTCGAGGGCACATGCCTCGTCGGGCCGGGGCGAAGCCTCGTGTGCGACCTCGTATCGCACCGGCGGCTCCGTCTCCTGCGGACCGATCGGTGGTCGGTGGGGTTGTCACCAGTTCAGCAGGCGACCATAGATCATCATAGGTGGAATGCGGGGCAGGACGGGGGATCGCCGGGCGAGGCCCCATCTCCTGTAGGATGATCTACGGAACGCGAATAGAGCAGGGAAAGGAGGACCGTGCCCGGCGGATGCCGTGCGAGGCGGCGGGAAAACGGCGAGCTCCATGCCGGGGCATGGCCGTGCTGTGGCGCCGCTGCGGTCCGATGAGCGCACCTTGGGTGCAAGTCTCGATCTCGGCGAAGATAGCCACGCCTCTGCGGTGGTGCTGATCGTGCCCGGGCGTCTGCATACCGAGGGCCGGCTGGACACTAAGCGCGTACACCGTGCCCTGCCTACCGGCACGCGGAATATGGGCATGGCCCGGCTGGCTGTGCTCTGCACGGTCCTGTTCGGGCTGCTGCTGATGCACGGCGGGCCTGCCACAGCCGTCGGGGGATGCCACGACCTGATGTCCGCATCGGCGCCCATGGGAACCGCATCCGCGATGACAGTGCGTGGCACTGTACACCCTGAGGCTTCGGCGCGCGCCGCTGTCATGCGGGCGGATGCGACGATGGGCGGATCGCTGTGCGTGTCCGCCCTACCCCGCGATGGGGTTCTGCTGCCCGTCCAGTCGCAGCTGGGGATGCTCGTCCTGGGCGGATGCGTACCGCTGGGACCGGGATGGGCGGGAGCCCTGCGTGATACCCGGCGCCGGGGACCCCCGAGAGCGGGTCGGAATCTGCTGCTCCAGGTGTGCGTCGCGCGGACGTAGGAGGAGCGCCGTGCCGGATCCGGCTTTCCGCCGCATCCGCCGAGACCGCTCTTTGTTCACCGCGCGCCGCACTGCCGTGCGCCCACCTGGAAAGACTGGAATGATGTCTGCTTCTGCTCGCTTTATCCCCCGCCGTCGCACCGCTGTGTCGGTCGCCGCTGTCGGCCTGCTCGGCTTGGTGCTGGCTGGCTGTGGCTCGTCCACGACGACGGGCATGGACCCCAAGGCGACGCCGCCTTCCTCGTCCGCGGCGACGTCTATGCCGTCGCCTTCACCGTCATCGTCTCCCTCAGCGATGTCTCCCTCAGCGATGCCCTCAATGGGCGGCATGTCGGGCATGAACGGCATGCACTCGATGAACGGCACGCCGATGGGCGGCATGTCAGGCACGAATGGCACACCGATGGGCGGAATGTCAGGCACGAATGGCACACCGATGGGCGGAATGTCCTCCGGCACATGAGGTTTGACCGGCGGCCAGCGATGCGGGGGGTGCGGCCTGGTGGGCCTGCCCCCCGCTTGCTCTCCGACCCGGTGATCGACGGCGGTCGCCGGTCTGCCCCGCATCGTTGCCGCACTCTCTGTCACGACACGGACGGACCTGCGCGGCTTGGTGAAAGGCCGGCACCGGCTCCGCCACGTCGCGCGTGAGCCCATTGAGTCCATGAACCGTGCGCAGCACGGCTGCCTCACGTGGACGCAGAAGAGGATCAAGCCATGATTATGATCAACCGACGTTCCCTCCTGCTGGCCGGACTGGGCGCCGCCGGCACCAGCCTGCTCGCAGCCTGCGCCGACTCCGCCGCCGGCCAACCGGCCCTTGTGAGCCCGACGGGTACCGCCGTGGCCGAAGTCGAGAAGAAGCGCGTCGGCGGCGGTACCGAACGCACGGTCACGCTGACCGCCACGGCCGCCACCGTGGACCTCGGCCGCCTCCCGGTCAGGACCTGGGCCTTCGGCGGCCAGGTCCCCGGCCGGGAGATCCGCCTGACTTCGGGTGACACTCTAGTCGCCGACATCGCCAACAACCTGCCCGCGTCGACCGCCATCCACTGGCACGGCGTGTCGCTGCGCAACGACATGGACGGCGTGCCACCGGTGACCATGCGGGCGGTCCCATCCGGCGACAGCTTCACCTACCGTTTCGTCGCCGACGCCCCCGGCACGTACTGGTACCACCCCCATGTCGGTGTGCAGCTCGACCGCGGCCTGTACGGGCCGCTGATCGTCGAGGACCCGCACGAGCCGCTGTCCTACGACGAGGAGTGGGTGGTCGTCCTCGACGACTGGTTGGACGGCGTCACCGGTACCCCCGACAAGGCCCTCGCCGAACTCTCGCACGGCATGGGCGGGATGGACATGGGCCGGGGCGCGACCGCCTCGCCGTCCACGAGCGGCATGGCGACGACGTTCACGTTGATGGGCGCCACCAGTCCGCTGCTCGGCGGTGACGCGGGCGACGTCGCCTACCCACACCATCTGATCAACGGGCGGCTCCCAGCCGACCCAGCCGTTCACCAGGCCAAGCCCGGCACCCGCGTGCGCCTGCGGATCATCAACGCCGGCAGTGACACCGCCTACCGCCTCGCCCTCGGTGGCCACACGATGACCATCACCCACACCGACGGCTATCCGGTGGAACATCAGGACGTTGACGCGCTACTGCTGGGAATGGGAGAACGCTATGACGTCCTGGTCACCCTCGCAGACGGAGTTTTCCCCCTGGTAGCGCTCGCCGAGGGCAAGAACGCGACCGGTATGGCGCTGGTACGCACCCGCCGAGCCCCACCGTCCGGCCGAGGGAGCTCGACGGCCGGCTGCTGACCGCCGATCAGCTACGTGCGGCCGACCAGGTCCGGCTGGCGGCCCGCACGCCGGATGTCACCCACCGGCTTCGGCTCACCGGCGGCATGGAGAAGTACGACTGGTCGCTCAACGGCCGCCGATTCGACATGAACCAGCCGACCGCCGCGCCGTTCCTGATCGGCCAGGGCCAGCGGGTGCGGCTGGAATTCATCAACGCGACCGCGATGTGGCACCCGATGCACCTGCACGGCCACACCTTCCAGGTGGGCGACACCGGTCCCCGCAGGGACACCGTGATCGTGCTGCCCGCACAGCGGGTTGTCTGTGACTTCGACGCAGACAACCCCGGCCAGTGGCTGACACACTGCCACAACGCCTACCACGGCGAGACCGGGATGATGGGCCTAGGGCGCGTATCGGGTTGTGATCGATCTGTGGGGTTCGTTCGTGTGGCGGGTCTGATCGGGTAGACCGCCGTGCATGACGCGGACGCAACTGACAGACCAGGAGTGGGAGTTCATCGAGCCCTACCTGCCGATCGGCAGGTTCGGCCCGTACCCGCAGCGA
>NZ_CAUVXO010000263.1:2373-2885 GCF_963555865.1 Protofrankia sp. Cr1 | reverse complement strand
CCAGGGAGTTCGGCGCGTGGCCGACCGTGTCCAACCGTTTCCGGCAGTGGCGGAACGCCGGTGTCTTCGACGCCCTGCTCGAGGGTTTGATCGCCCAGGCCGCGGCGCGGGGTGCGGTGGACCTGTCCCTGGTCAGGGTGGACTCCACGACCGCCCGGGCCCACCACGACGCCGCCGGGATGCACCTGGGCCACGAGGTCATCGCCGCCCTGGAGAAAGCCGTCGCGGAGGAGGAGAAGGAGGCCCGGAAAAAGGGGGTGGCCCGGACGGACAAGACGGGCAGAGCCCCGGAGGCGATTCCGCGAGGGAGGAACAGCGACGCATCCGGCGCCGGCACCGGCTCCGGCTGAAAGCCGCCCTGCTGGGACGGTCGCGGGGCGGGCAGACCAGCAAGGTCCACCTCGCCGCTGACCGGCGGTGCCGGCCGCTGGCGTTCGTCCTGACCGCGGGGCAGGCCGCGGACAGTCCGCAGTTCACCCCGGTGCTGGCGAAGGTCCGGGTCCCCGGGCCGG
>NZ_CAUVXO010000263.1:0-1855 GCF_963555865.1 Protofrankia sp. Cr1 | reverse complement strand
TTGAAGGCCTGGCGAGGCATCGCCACCCGCTATGGCAAGACCCCGCAGAGCTATCTTGCTGGTCTCCATCTCCGCGCCTCGATGATCTGGATCAAGGAGCTCACGCGGATCATCCCTTGATTGCAACCGAATACACGCCCTAGTCTGATCCCCCCGCGGGGTGGCCCGTTCCGGGCTGAAAATCGTGGTGGTTGCCCGCTGACGTCGTAGCTGCTTGGTCGTTGAGGCCGTGCCCTAGTCGGACGCTGGGAGCCGCGCTGTGGGCCCTTCACTGATGCTTCGAGCTCGCGGATCAGATTCGCGTTTGGCCCGTGCGGCTCCTGCGGGCAGCCGCCTGATGGCCGGACGACGAGCGGGAGGTGCGTGGTGCTGCGAGAGACGCAGGACACCGAAGAGATCATCGAGCGGGTCGCCGCGCTGGATATCGGGAAGGAGGAGCTGGTCTGCTGCGTGCGGATACCGGACACCGACCGGCCGGGACGGCGGCTGCAGGAGGTAGAGGCCTACACGACGATGACCCGGTCACTGCTGGGGATGGCTGATCATCTGCGTGCCCTGGGGGTAACCCGGGTCGTGATGGAAGCTACGTCGGACTACTGGAAGCCGCCGTTCTACGTGCTGGAGGCGGCCGGGTTCGACGTATGGCTGGTCAACGCCCGCGACGTCAAACACCTCCCGGGCCGGCCCAAGACCGACAAGTTGGACGCGGTGTGGCTGTGCAAGGTCGCGGAACGGCAGATGATCCGGGCCAGCTTCGTGCCCCCGGTCGAGATCCGCCGGCTACGGGACCTGACCCGCTACCGCATCGACCTGGTCGGCACCCGCAGCGCGGAGAAGAACCGGGCCGAGAAACTGCTGGAAGACGCCCAGATCAAACTCAGTGTGGTCGCCTCTGACATCTTCGGGGTCTCCGGCCGGGACATGATGGCTGCCCTCGTCGCCGGAGAACGCAACCCGAAGGCGCTGGCGCAGCTGGCCCGGACCCGGCTGCGCGGCAAGATCGGCGAGTTGGAGGAGGCGTTCACCGGACACTTCACCGACCACCACGCCTTCCTGCTCGCCAAGATGCTGGCCCGGATCGACGCGATCAGCGTCGACATCACCGACATCGAAACCAAGATCGAGGCTGAGATCCGTCCTTGTGCCCGGGCGGTGGGGAAGCTCGATGAGATCCCCGGAGTCGGTCCGGTCGTCGCCTACGTGCTGATCGCCGAGATCGGCGTCGACATGTCCCGTTTCCCCACCGCGGCCCACCTCGCCTCCTGGGCCAAGTTCGCTCCGACGGTCAAGGAGTCCGCGGGCAAGAAGAAAGGCCGCGGCTCCACCGGACACGGCAATCCCTACCTCGCCCAGGCACTCGGCCAGGCCGCCGTCACCGCCGGCAAGACCGACACCTTCCTCGGGGAACGCTACCGGCGCATCGCCCGCCACCGGGGCAAGAAGAAAGCCCTCGTCGCCGTCGGCCGCTCCATCCTCACCATCGTCTGGCATCTGCTGTCCGACCCCGACGCCCACTTCAAAGACCTCGGCGCCGACTTCTACGACACCCGCATCGACCCGGAACGCCGGAAACGCAACCACATCCGCCAACTCGAAGCACTCGGCTACACCGTCACCCTGAACCCCGCCGCCTGACCCACCCACCGTCACCACCAGCGGGCAACCGCACCGGTGGGCGCCAGCCTGCCCACGTCCCAGTCGATTTTCGGATCAGGCGGTTCGGCGGCGGTGCTCGGGGCGCAAGGACGGATTGCCCGTCAGATGGACGATGCCGGCGATGTCGGTGCCGGGCCGCACCACCGCGTCGATCGCGTCAAGCGTCCCGCCCTCGAGCCGAACGTCGGCCGCACCCAAC
>NZ_CAUVXO010000262.1:0-6894 GCF_963555865.1 Protofrankia sp. Cr1 | reverse complement strand
CTGGTGCCCGGTATCGTGCCGACCTAGACTGTGCCCGTGCACACAGGCACTGGCCATGGCTCGGGTCGCAAGCCGATGTCGGGTGTCGACCGAACCGCCGACGGTCAGCCCGGCACAGAGCTGGTTTTTCCCGCCGTGGCCCGTCTCGAGCTCGATGAACTGCTCACACAACTGGTGGACCGCGCCCAGGACGTCCTGGCCACCCAGAGCCGGCTGCGCGGGCTGCTGCGGGCGAACCAGATGGTGGCCGCCGACCTCAGCCTGCCGGTAGTGCTGCGGCGCATTGTCGAGGCGGCCTGTGACCTGCTGGACGCCCGGTACGGCGCGCTGGGAGTCATCGGGGGCGACCGTCATCTGGAGCAGTTCATCCATGTCGGGCTTGATGAGAGCGAGGTTGCGCGGATCGGCCGTCTACCCGACGGCAGGGGGATTCTGGGGCTGCTGATCGAGCAGCCGAATCCGCTTCGCCTGGGGAAGATCTCCGATGATCCCCGCGCCCATGGTTTTCCGGCCGGCCACCCACCCATGGACACCTTCATCGGTGTGCCGATCTCCATCCGCGGTGAGGTGTTCGGAAATCTCTATCTCACGGAGAAGCGGGACGGTCGGCTGTTCACGGTTGAGGACGAGGAACTTGCCGTCGCGCTTGCCGCCGGCGCGGCGGTTGCCATCGACAATGCACGCCTGTTCGCCGAGGCGCAGCGCCGGCAGCGGTGGTTGCAGGCTTCGACGGAGATCACCCGTCAGTTGCTGGCCGGTGATGTGGAGCCGTTGTCGCTGATCGCTCGGTGCGCGTGCGATGTCGCGGCGGCCGACTTCACGTTGATCATACTGCAGCGGACCCCGTTCAGCAGGCTGGTCGTGGAGGTTGCCATCGGGGAGTACGCGGACCTGCTCGCCGGGGTCGTTGTGCCGGCCACGTCGATGGTGGGGCGGGCGGTCGAGGAGAGAGAACCGCTCCTGCTCGCCGAGGCCGCCGGCGACACCGCACTGTTCACGCCGGGTGGATTGGACGTCGGACCCGTCTTGATCGTTCCCCTTGCGGGTATTGAGGAGGGTGTCGGCGCTCTTGTTCTCGGCCGCCGTCAGCACGGGCGGGGATTGTGCGAGGCAGACCTGGATATGGCCGTCGGATTTGCCGGCCACATCGCGCTGGCACTGGAACTGGCCCAGGCACGGGCCACCCGGGAACAGCTGGTGGTTCTCGAAGAACGGGACCGTATCGCCCAGGATCTTCATGGTCATGTCATCCAGCGGCTGTTCGCGACCGCGCTCGGCATGCAGGGCCTCGCCGCCCGTGATCGGACGCAGCGGATGAGCAGGTACGTCGAAGAGGTGGACGAGACCATTCGCGAGATCCGGAACACCATCTTCGAATTGCGGGGTCACAGCCAGTTTGTCGGATCGGCCCTTCGGGCCCGGATCGCCTCGGTAGTCGACGATGTCAGCGACATTCTGGGATTCGCGCCCCGTCTGCGCTTCTCCGGTCCGGTGGACTCCGGCGTCAGCGAGGTCACCGCTGAGCATCTGCTGGCGGTGCTGCGGGAAGGCCTGACCAACGTCGCCCGTCACGCCCGGGCCAGTGGTGTCACGGTGAGTGTCGTTGCCGACACTGTTGATTCGATCGTGACGCTGGATGTAGTCGACGACGGCGTGGGGATAGGCGTGGTGCAACGGTCCAGCGGCCTGGCGAACATGCGCGCACGGGCGCAGGAGCTGGGCGGGACGTGCATAGTCACTCCGGGAGAGAACGGCGGTACCCGCCTGCGCTGGGTGGCCCCGGCGAACTGACCGCCGCCCGGCCGGTTTCCGCGGGTCGTCCGCGGGAGGATCCAAGGTCGCTCCGGTGCGGGACCAAAGGCATGCGCCGTCCCGACCTAGGCAGCGTAGGCGCGGATGATTGACGCGGGAATTATGAGTACCGGCCGCCGACGCGGAAAAGCAAGCGTCGCAGCGGGAACCGAGGAGGCCGGTATGATCTACGTTCCGCCTGGCAGACCGGGCAGCATCGTCGAGGTTGCGGACCGCTACGAGAACTTTGTCGGCGGTAAGTGGTTGCCGCCGCGTGCGGGCAGATATTCGGTGAATCTGAGCCCGGCCACCGGCCACCGGCCAGCCGATCTGCGAGATTCCGAAGTCCGGTCCGGAGGATGTCCAGGACGCCCTTGACGGCGCGCATGCCGCGGCTGGCGAATGGGCCACGGTTTCGCCGGCGGAGCGGTCCGCCGTGCTCAACGCCATCGCGGACGCGATCGACGCCAACCGGGAAATGCTGGCCGTCACCGAGAGCTGGGAGAACGGCAAGCCGGTGCGGGAGACGCTGGGCGCGGACATCCCGCTGGCCGCCGATCACTTCCGTTATTTTGCCGCGGCGGCGCGGATGCGCGAAAGTTCGATATCGAAGATCGACGAACACACCTTTTCCTATCATTTTCACGAGCCACTCGGTGTGGTGGCACAGATCATCCCCTTCAACTTCCCGTTGTTGATGGCCGCCTGGAAACTCGCCCCTGCTCTGGCCGCCGGGAACTGCTCGGTTCTCAAGCCGGCGTCGCCCACCCCGTGGTCGATCCTCAAGTTCGCCGAGCTGCTGGAGGGCATTGTTCCGCCTGGCGTGATCAACATTGTCAATGGGCCGGGGGCGGAGGTCGGGAAGGCGCTGGCCACCAGCCCGCGGATCGCCAAGATCGCTTTTACCGGCGAGACCGCAACCGGACGGCTCATGATGCAGTACGCCGCGCAGAACATCATCCCGGTCACGCTCGAACTGGGCGGCAAGTCACCCAATATCTTCTTCGACGATGTGCTGGCTGCTGACGACGCCTACCTCGACAAGGCGGTCGAAGGCCTGGTGCTGTACGCGTTCAACAAGGGCGAGGTGTGCACCTGCCCGTCCCGTGCGCTGATCCAGGAATCGATCTACGACGAGTTCATGGAACGCTGCCTGGCGCGGATCAGCCGCATCCGCCAGGGCAACCCGCTCGACCCCGCCACGATGGTTGGTCCCCAGGTTTCGGCCCAGCAGCTTTCGACGGTCGCGTCCTATGTCGACATCGGCCTGCGGGAAGGCGCGACCTGCTTGGCCGGCGGCAGGCGGGCGGAACCGGGCGGCGAGTTCGACGGCGGTTATTTCTTCGAACCGACCGTCCTGCGTGGAAACAACTCGATGCGGGTGTTCCAGGAGGAGATATTCGGCCCGGTGCTGGCTGTCACCACGTTCACCGACGAGGCTGACGCGCTGGCCATCGCCAACGACACCCTCTACGGGCTCGGTGCCGGGGTATGGAGCCGGGACGGCAGCCGCGCCTTCCGGATGGGCCAGGGTATCAAGGCCGGCCGGGTCTGGGTGAACTGCTACCACCAGTATCCGGCGGGAGCCGCATTCGGCGGGTACAAGGTTTCCGGTATCGGACGGGAGACGCACCGGATGATGCTCGATCACTACAGCCAGACGAAGAACATGCTTGTCAGCTATGACCCGAACCCGCTCGGCCTCTTCTAAAACCGACTCCGAACGAGGCGGCACCGACCGCCGGAAAATACCCTGGAGGATTCGATGAAGGCTGCGGTGGTAACGGACTTTCATGCGCCCCTGCGGATCGAGGACCGGCCTGTCCCGGCGCCGGGCCCCGGGCAGGTTCTGGTGCGCCTGGAGGCCTGCGGGCTGTGCCACACCGACATTCACGCGGCCCATGGGGACTGGCCGGTCAAGCCGTCCCCGCCCTTTGTACCGGGCCACGAAGGGGTCGGCGTGGTAGAGGCTCTCGGTGCCGGGGTGAGCGTGCGTCAGATCGGTGACCGGGTCGCGATCGCGTGGCTCGGCTACGCCTGCGGTCGGTGCGGCTACTGCATCAGCGGCTGGGAGACGCTGTGCGAGAGCCAGCGCAACAGCGGCTACTCGGTGGACGGCGCGTTCGCGGAGTACGCCGTCGCCGACGCCGACTTCGTCGTGCCGGTACCTGACGGAGTGTCCTCGTTCGAGGCCGCACCGTTGACCTGTGCCGGGGTCACCACCTATAAGGCGATCAAGGTCGCGGGGGTGTCACCCACGCAGACCGTCGCCGTCTTTGGCATCGGTGGGTTGGGTCATCTGGCCTTGCAGTACGCCCGCATCGCCGGGGGCTTCGTCATCGGGGTCGACATCACCGAGCCCAAGCTGGCCCTGGCGACCGAGCTCGGAGCCGATCATGTGGTGAACGCGGCGACCACCGACCCGGTTGAGGAGATCGCCAGGCTCGGTGGGGCGGACGTCGCTGTAGCGCTCGCGGCCTCGCCCCGCTCGTTCGAGCAGGCGTTCCGTTCGCTGCGGCGTGGTGGGCGGCTGGTCTGCGTGGCACTGCCGGCGGACGGCACCATGGCTATCCCGATCTTCGACACCGTCCTGAAGGGCATCACCATAGTCGGGTCGATCGTCGGCACCCGCAATGACCTCGCTGAGGTGTTTCGGCTGCACGCGGCCGGCCGTACCAGGGTCATCGCCGCCGGTCGGAAGATCGACGACGTGAACAGCTGCTTCGACGAGGTCCTCGCGAGCACCGTCCCGGCCCGCTTGGTGTTCGAGTTCTGACGGGGCCGCCGGGCGCGCGACGATCGTCAGATCGCGCGCCCGGCGGCCGCAGTCCCCGGAGGAGTGAGTTGTGACCGCCCCGACGCTGGGACCGAGAAGCTGAGTTGGAGCAATCATGAGTTCACTGTCCGTCGGAGTCGTCAAGGAGAGCGCTCCCGGCGAGCGCCGGGTGGCTCTGGTCCCAGAGGTCGTGGGCCGGGTGTTCGGCGCCGGCTTCGACGTCCTCGTCGAAGCCGGCGCCGGGAGCGCCGCATGGTTCCCCGACGGCGCGTACGCCGAAGCCGGGGCCGCCATCGTGACACGGGATGACCTGTTCGCCCGCGCCGACGTCGTGCTGACGGTCGGTCAACCGGACGCGGACACGCCGGCGTCGCTGCATGCGGGACAGACCCTCGTGGGGCTGCTCCAGCCGCTGCGTAATCCGGCCGCCATGGGGGCGCTGGCCGCGGCCGGGGTGACCGCGGTCAGTCTCGACGGGTTGCCGCGGACCCTGAGCAGGGCACAGGCGATGGACGCGCTGACCTCCCAGGCGAACGTGGCCGGCTACAAGGCCGTGCTCGTGGCGGCCGATGCGTACGCGCGTTACTTCCCCATGCTGATGACCGCGGCCGGCACCGTCCGCCCGGCCGAGGTCCTGGTGCTCGGCGCCGGTGTGGCGGGGCTGGCCGCGATCGGCACGGCGCACCGGCTCGGCGCGCTGGTGCGCGGCTACGACGTCCGGCCGCAGGCACGCGGTGAGATCGAGTCACTCGGCGCGTCATTTCTCGATCTCGCCGGGGTCGCGAGCGGGGCCGGGCAGGGTGGTTACGCACGGGATCTGACCGTGGACGAGCTCCTCGCCCAACAGGAGGCGTTGGCCGCCGCCGTCGCCCGCCACGATGTCGTCATTACCACCGCACAGGTTCCCGGTCGCCATCCGCCGCTGCTGGTCACCGAGAAGACCATCAAGATGATGCGATCCGGATCGGTGATCGTCGACCTCGCGGCGAGTGCTCTCGGCGGTAACGCCGAGCTCTCCGTACCGGGTGCAACGGTCGTCACGGACAACGGCGTGACCGTGATCGGCGCGGACAACCTGCCGTCGGAGATTCCATCGGCCGCATCGACCGTCTACGCGCGCAACATCCTCGCGCTTCTTGAGTATCTGAGCCACGACGGCCGGTTCAGTATCGACACCACCGACGAGATCCAGGCCGGAATCGTCATCACCCACGACGGCCGCGTCGTTCATCCTGCCATCGCGGAACTGGTGGCCGAGCCCAAGGACGGATCATGAATGCTTCGCTGGTCACTGATCTGACCATTCTCGTCCTGAGTCTGCTCGTCGGCTTCGAGGTCATCAGCAAGGTGCCGGCCACCCTGCACACTCCGCTGATGTCGGGTGCGAACGCCATCCATGGCATCGTCGTAGTCGGCGCGATGCTGGTGGCCGTGTCGGCCCACTCGCCCCTGGGTTATGTCCTGACTTTCTTCGCGGCGACCTTGGCCGCGGTGAACGTGGTGGGCGGTTATGTCGTGACCGACCGGATGCTTGAGATGTTCCGAAAGCGACCCGTCCCGCCCGCGCCCACGTCGATTGTCACCAGGGGTGAGTTGTCATGAGTGGTTCGGCTGCCGCGATCCACCTGTTGTTCCTGGCCGCCGCTACATGCTTCGTCCTCGGCCTGCACCTGATGAACTCCCCGGCCACAGCGCGGCGGGGTAACCAGCTGTCGGCCGCCGGAATGACGGCAGCGGTCGCGACCACTGTCGGGCTGATGGTCCGTGACCGGGTCATCACCACCACCGGACTGCTCGTTCTCGTCGCCGGTGCGGCGTTGGGGTCTGGACTCGGACTGTACTGGGCCCGGGGTGTGAAGATGACCGCGATGCCGCAGCTGGTCAGCGTCTTCAACGCGGCCGGCGGCGGGGCCGCCGCGCTCGTCGCGTTCGCCGATGCCGTCCGGCTCGGCGGGGCTGCGGGTCTCGCCCATGCCGCCGGACAGACGACGGTGGCCACCGGCCTTGACGTCGTCATCGGTTCGGTGACGTTCTCGGGCTCGCTGGTTGCCGCCGGCAAGCTCCAGGGCCTGGTGACGGGAGCGCCGGTTGTGTTCCGCGGAGCGCGGTTGTTGAACATCGTCCTGGCTGTGGTTGCGGTCACCGGCGTCGCTTTGATCATCGCTGGCCACGGCGGCACGATCGTGCTCTGCGGCGTTGCGTTGGCGGCCATCGGGTTCGGTGTGACCATGGTGTTGCCGATCGGTGGTGCGGACATGCCGGTGGTCATTTCATTACTCAACGCGTTCACCGGCACGGCCGTAGCCATTGCCGGCTTCGTACTCGAC
>NZ_CAUVXO010000261.1:4708-7097 GCF_963555865.1 Protofrankia sp. Cr1 | reverse complement strand
ATTGGTACAGCCATTGGTACAGCCATTGGTACAGCCAAGCCTACGGGCACCAGCGGACGAGAGTTCCGCACTACTCGCAGGGGAATCAGAGCGCAGGCGTTGCGGTAGTCCGGTCGTGGCCAATGCGGGAGATGGGATAGCTAAGGCCGTCCTGCTTGCGGGGGGTGTCGACGGCGACGTAGCCAAGAACGGCACCGTCGGTGCTTGTCACTCGCCACGACGTCATATTGTCGCCGCTCGCCGCGCATGCTGCCTGCACCTGCACCTGCACCTGGACCCGCTGACCCGGGGCCAGCGGCATCGCCCCTTGATCGGATCTGCAATAGCCGCCGCGGCAGTCGTCGACCACTACCGGCCGTGGGGTGTCGTTGGACAGCACGACCTCGCTGTAGTTGCCCGGGTCCGTTGGATCGACCGAGCCGCAGCCAGCTCGATCCATGGCGACCTGCGCGGCGATCAGGAACCCGAGGAATACGACGGCTCCGAGAATGAGTGCTCCCACGGCGAGACTGGGCACCGCCGGTCGGAAGCGGCGGCCGCCACGCACCGACCAGGGTCGATGTGCCGATGGCCCCCACCGAGTCATCCGCCCATACTGCCTCAGTAGCACCTCGGACAGTCACAGACACCAAATCCCTTTGTCATCACCCTCCCCGAGGCAGTCGCAGCGCGATCACGGCCCGCGGACCGGGCGACCCGGATCTGACAGCCAAGTTGACAGCCGAGCAGACGCAGCGGACGCAGCGGACGCAGCGGACGCCCATGGAAGATCCAGATTGGACTACGGATCAAGAGGTTGGGGGTTCGAGTCCCTCCGAGCGCACGCTGGTTGAGGCAGGTCAGAGCCCCGCAGCCCCCATCCAGGGCTCGGGGCTCTGCCGCTTTCCGGGTCAAGTACTGCAGTTCGTATTGCAACAGGTCACGATCAAGGCCCGCGACGCGGACAGCGGTGAACGGTGTCGGACCTGGCCTCCCGCCGACAGTCACGGCAGTCACCTCGTCCCGACTCACCGACTGAGAGCCGCAGCGATATCGCGGATTGCGATCGGGCGACCACGCTCGATGCCCCTGTGGAGGGCCTGGGCAACCTTCGGCGCCGGCCCTGGTGCCCCATCGGCCCGCCCACCACGTCGGATGTGGCTCACGAGCTAGGATGGGACCGCCGGGCGGTGGCTAGGCTGGAGGGCATGAGCGTGGCCCACAACCACTATCCGGAGCTGCACGCCCTCGTCGACCGACTTGCTCCGGAGCGCACCGCTGATGCTCGGCGGGCATTGTTGCGCCTCGTTGTAGCGGACCCCGGCCTGGACGAGGGGATCGCAGCACAGGGTGCAGTTTGGCCGGGCCCGTCCTTTATCGGCACCTTCGACAGCGGTCGCGACGACCTGTCCGAGCGGGTGGATGAGGCGCTGTTCGGCACCGATGGTCCCGGGGGTGACAGCCGGTGATCCTCTGGGACACCGGCCCTCTTTACGCCGCGTTCGACCGCCAAGACAAGCACCACGAGGCGAGCGCCGTACTCATGCGGCAGACCACACCGCCGCTTCTCGTGCCAGCACCGGTCGTGATCGAAACCTGCTATCACCTGGCCAAGCACCTCGGCGGCCGGGCCGAGGTCGCACTGCTCAAATCATTTCAGACCGGCGACCTGGCAATGGTCACGCCGACGAAATCCGACTTCGACCGCGCTGTCGAGCTGGTAGAGCGGTACGCCGGATTCCCTCTCGGCATAACCGACGCTTACGTCGTCGCGATCGCCGAACGCCTCGACATCACACAGTTGGCCACCATCGACCGCCGCCACTTCCTGGCCGTCACACCACACCATTGTCCCGGCTTCGAACTGCTGCCCGCTTGAGAAGCACACTAAAACCAGGCCGGCTACTTCCCATCCGATCTCACGTTCAGTGACGAGGTTCAAAAGTTGCCGTACTGCAGTTTTACTGCAACCGGGGTGGACGCCCATGGATGTTGGTGGACATCGCGAAGTCCGTGAGCTGGACCGACGGACGTCGGTGGACGTCCGTCGACGGTGCGCCGAGGGCTACGGATCAAGAGGTTGGGGGTTCGAGTCCCTCCGAGCGCACGCTGGTTGAGGCAGGTCAGAGCCCCGCAGCCGATCACACGGCGCGGGGCTCTGGGCTGTCTGTAGCAACAGGTACAGCTACAACCCAATACGCGATCAGATACGTTGCGGCGGCCAAGCAGCTCAGGCGATCGCGGCAATGTCCCCGTCATCGAAGTAGATCGCCTGATGCAGCCGGCCACCGAGAGCAGCGGCGTATCTGGCGACCACCTCCTGACCGGAGAGCGAACCCTGCTCGATCTGCGAGACCCGGCCCTTGGTCACCCCCATCCGCTCCGCCACCTGCTGCTGGGTCAGACCCCG
>NZ_CAUVXO010000261.1:0-4512 GCF_963555865.1 Protofrankia sp. Cr1 | reverse complement strand
AACCTGACGCATCTCGGCAAGCCGGTGGCCCACCACCAGCCCCAGATCGGCCCACTCGCACGCCTTGCGCAGGCCGAGCGCGAAGATCATCAGCCACAGCGCCGCCATTCGGTCGACGAGCGCCGCTTCCGTCGGCCTCGGACGGCGGAGCGCCCGCCAGGGACTGATGTCGCAGACAGGCGGGAGGCGTGTCATTCGCGTGCCGGTAGTGCTGGCCTCGCACTACCGCGAATCGACTGCACCGGATCGGAAAACTTCTATTTCAAGAACTCCTCCGGATGTAACTGCTTTTGCCCGGATCGGAGTGGCGGCTTCACAAGGGGCGGCCTCGCATGGAGGCGGTTGGCCCGATGGACCAATGTTGCTAGTATGCCCATCATGACCGCCCCCGGGGAAGATCTGCAGCCGCGTCGTCGGGAGACCACCGCGATTGACGGGCGGGTTCCCGCTGATCTGCTGGCAAGCATTGCGGAAGAGATCAGAGGCGAAGGCGATCAACG
This sequence comes from Protofrankia sp. Cr1, assembly GCF_963555865.1. Lineage (NCBI taxonomy): Bacteria > Bacillati > Actinomycetota > Actinomycetes > Frankiales > Frankiaceae > Protofrankia > Protofrankia sp. Cr1. The sequence goes on along the minus strand of NZ_CAUVXO010000261.1, from coordinate 4,012 downwards.
ACCGGAAGACAAGGCCACAGAGGAGCCCGACGTCTCGTAGTTCGGGGGTATTAACCCGGAGTCTCTACACTTGAATTACCGGGCTCTGATCTGGCCCATGATCGACCTAGCATGGACCTGGCCCAAACGGTAGCCGATCTCGATGCTCATCTGCTCCGCCTGTGTTCCCTCTGCCCACGCGGTGTCCGTGGCGCCGCCGGCCCGGTGAGCTTCCGCCAGGGCAATCCGGGCGTCGATCTCGGCCAGACGGTAGCCACCGAGAGCGGCGAGCGATAGCCCTTGCTCCAGGTCGGCCAGAGCGGTGTCTGATCGGCCAGTGTGGTTCGCCCATCGCGCGTGACCGAGGAGCGCCTGAATGAATACGTCTCGGCGGGTGATACTGTGTGCGATCCGGATTGCCTCGTCGTAGGCGTTGATTGCGGTGCCCGCATCCCCTGCGTCGAGAGCGAGATCTCCCAGGGCGACCTGGCAAAGGCCCTCGTCTGCACGCCAGCCGGCGGAGCGGCAGACACGGAGGTTCGTCTGGGTTACGGACAGCGCCTGTTCATGTCGCCCTGATCGGCGCAGGTGCTCGGCATACCTGATGCCGCTGGAGCTGTACAGTGCGGGTATCGGTGTGAAATCACGGGCGAGTTGCAGGGCTTTGTCGAATGCGGTCTCTGCCTCGTCGGGGCGGCCTTCGAAGTGCGCGAGGGCGCCTCGCAGCGTTTCGGCTACGAGCTCGTCCTCCCGGTCACAGGCCAACTCGGCCAACGTGAACGTCTCCCGGACGAGGGCGGCGCAACCGGGCAGGGCGCCCAGGCTGAGGTACAGCTCGGCCATGTTCTGGCAGGTCACCGCGGCCTCGTGCCACTTGGCACCGTCCTTGAACTCCTGCATCGCACGGCGCGCCACGGCTGCGGACTCCCGCAGCCGACCGAGTAGCTGCAGGCAGGTGGCCGTTTCGTGGAGCACCCAGCCGCGTGACTCCGAGTCGGTCACCAGCGGGTCCCCGTGCACTTCCTGCTGGGGAAAGAAGTCGAGCAGGACGGAAAGCGTCGCCTCATAGGCGTTGAGTTCCCGGGTGATCAGGCCGCGGTCACGTTGATAAAGCTGGTCGTTGAGGAGGTCGCAGGCTTCGTCGTATACTCCGGAACCGCAGGCGTGGTGAACCGCCTCAATCGCCGGAGCGAGATCCTCCAGGGCCGGGTGCTCGGGCATGGCGGCGACGCTGTCCAGGTAGTATTTTTTTGCCTCGGTGTGCAGCCTGCGCCAGGCCTCGGGGTCCTGCTCGCCCCGCCGCACGTAGTAATCTCGGATCAGCGGGTGCATGCCCATACGACCCGCTTCGTCAGACCGCAGGATGCGGGCGACGACCAGGTGTGTGAGCACGGAGCGAAGGCTGTCTTCCTCCGGCCTGTGTGCATCGTCTCCGTTCGTGTCAGTTGCCTGGTTCATACCCCGGGCGACAGTGCTCAGACCTGCGTCGGCGACAGCGCGGCGGAAGACACTGAACCTAGTCAGGAAAGTCCGTTCGGCGACAGACAGGCACTCGTCGTACTCGATCAGTACTCGGCGCACCATCTCGTCTCGGGTCAGCCCCGGATCGGGCGGTGGAATTCGGTTCACCCGTCGGACGTCGCCATTGTGCTTCCGTACCAGATAGGCCGCCAGCAGGCTGAGCGTTAGCGCGTGCCCGGCCCAGTCCCGGACAACCTGTTCCAAGGCAGCGTCGGTGCCCAGGACGCCGAGGTTGCGCAGCAGTCGGACTCCCGCGCTCGTCCTCAGCGGTAGAACGTCGACATGTCGATAGGTCACATAGGGCATCAGATCTAGCACGGGAGCACGACTTGTGATGACGCAGAAGGACTGATGCCCTGGGGTCGCGACGTAGTTGAGGAACTCGCGCAGTTCCGGGCTGGTGATGCTGCCGTACTGGTCCCCGGTCTGGTATTGCATCACCTCCATCCCGTCGAGGATGATCAAATACCGACCGACCCGCAGCAGGCTGGCGGCAAACGCCGCGCGGGAACCTCTCTCCGCGATCTCCTCGCTGGAGATCCGGCCGCTGGACATGAACTCCACGGCGGCGTCGAGGAACTCGTCGGCGCTGTCACGGTCGACGAAGCTCCACCAAAAAACCCCCACGGGGCTGTCCGGACCGGGCCCGGCCGTCAGCAATCGGTCGACCCACCGCCGGGCGAGGCTGGTCTTGCCTTCGCCTCCGAAACCGATCAGGCCGACAACGAGCCTGTTGGGGTTGTGCCATTCCCGGCCGAGGATCTGCTGCAGGCTGTCCCGCCCGACCCACTCAGACAGCGTGCTGGGCGCACCGCCCATGCGGTTACCGGGAACCGGCATGGTCGCGGCGGTGAAGGACGAGTCGACGATCGGATGCTGCACCCGGCGTAGCGGCAACGGGTCCCGGCGGATGTCGACATCGACGTCGGCGAACCGGAGCACACTCGTGTTCACCGCCCACGCGGTGTCCCGGTCCTTGCCATCCGGCTCCTGAGTCCAGGTCTCCGAGACGATTCCGACCACCAGATTCCTCTCCAGATCGAGTAAGGCGGAGCCACTCATCCCAGAGTTGATCTGACTTGATTCTACTTGAATCGGGTCGGCCAGCAGCTCATATTCCTCCGGCGGCTCGACCTCGCCGAGGATCGTGCCGCGGGCCAACCCGGCCACGTACTTCGCCAGGCGTCGGTACCCGTAGCTTTCGAATGGGTGCCAACGAGACGACTCGGCCGTGCCCACGACGGCCACCCGATCGCTAGGCAGCGGCAGCGTGCCGTCGATCTGAAGGCAGACGATGTCGTCGTCCGTCTCGGTGAAGGAAGCCGCGACGGTGGCCGTGCGGAGTTCCGCGGGTCGGCCGGCCCGGCGCGGGAGGTACACTCGGACGGTCTCTGCCCCCGGCTCCGGCCCCGCGCCGAGGGCCCGCGGATCGACCCCTGCAGCGTACAGAACGTGGGCGCAGGTGACGACGATGCCGGACCGCGAGACGACGATGCCGGTGCCGACTATCACCTCGTCGGCGGTGCTGTGCCTGATCTGGACGGTGAAGTCACGGACGTCCTGCCGTAGCACTCTGGGGTCGCCTGTCATCCGCCTCATCGCATCATCGCATCATCGCCGATCCGATTCCCAGCCCAGCGTCACGTTGATCGACGCCTCGGCGCACACCTTAGCGATCATGGCGTTAGCAGAGGTGTCGAACTTGATCCCGAACTCGACCTCGACCGTGGATGGCCGCAGATCCAGCGAGTCGACCGACTCCCGGATCCGGCCAGCCATCTCCCTGATCATGTTCATGGCGTCGTCGATCGCTTGGCTGGACCGGGCCAAGACGTCCGCCGGGCTGAGCGCGACCTGTTTGAGGCCATGGCCGGGCGAGAGCTCCACTAGTATCGGAGATCGTTGAGTCCGTTCGCTCGTCGCAGGCCCCCGCGCGTCTCCCTCGTGGCCGGCATCCACTGCCTGTACCACCTGCACCACCTCTGCTGCCTGCATACGTGCCGGTCGTTGCCGTAGGTCGGCTCGGTTCGTGCGGTCAGTCCTGGAACCGTGATTTCCGTGCGGATGCCCAGTAAAGGTCATCTGGACGGATCCTGTGACAGGGGTGCTAACACGTGTGGAAAATGTACCATCCGGAGATCCTGGACGGAGATGTCAGTGCTGCCGGGGTCCCAGGTGACACTGATTCCTTTCTTGGAAGCACGTAGACGACTTTGCGGTGGATGCGGCGCCTGCCGGCGCCGGCAGGCCTGCACTCCGTTCCCATGCGACCTCCCAGCCCTGGGATCAAGATTGCCTGCCGGATCAGCGGGGGGCCTATGCTCCACGAACGCGATCGAATCGTTGAACTCCCGCCACCGGCGCGCCATACGCGCCCGCGGCCACTTCCCCAGCGAAGACGCCGCCCTCAAGTGCCTCTACCTGGTCGCCCATTCCCTGGGCCCCACCGGCCGGGTAGGGCCCGCCGGATGATCAGATGGAGGCCCGTGCGACTCTGTCACGGCCCCAGCAA
>NZ_CAUVXO010000260.1:8213-8984 GCF_963555865.1 Protofrankia sp. Cr1 | reverse complement strand
CGCCGAACTGGTGACGCGTACGCACATGGTCGAGAGTCAGCTCAGAGGATGCGACGGCAGGAGCCGACCATCGCCAGGGCCAGACCGGTGAGCGCGAGATGACGAGCCCGTTCCGGGTCCGCGGTGCTCCGATCATGCTCGGTTACCCGCACCTGCGAGAAGGAGACCTCGGTGACGACGGCCAGCCAGTCGGCGCGGTCGCCGTCCAGGACGTGGCGCGCGGTGCCGTCCAGCAGCCAGCCGTCGCCGTCACGGCGGGCGGTCACTCCATCGAAAACCGCCGTTGCGGACTGCCCCGGTCGCAGGACTCCCGGCGCGAGCGGGGCGAACCATGTCATCGTCGCCAGATATGGCGTGGGGTCGGTGGCCCAGCCGAGTTCCTCCAGGACGATCGCCAGCTCCACGGTCTCGGCGGGTTCGATCAGCTCGGTCCAGCCGAGGTCGGCGTAGACCCGCCAGAGCGGAGCCGGCTCCACGCCGTCGTCGACGACCCCCCGGACCAGTGCGGGCGGGCACTGTCTGGCGAGGACCTCGTGGACGGTCTTCTGCCACAGCTGCTGGTCGGCGTCGAACTCAAAGAGCGTCCCGACCTCCGGGGACGAACCCGCCGACGAACGCCGAACCGGACAGCGCGTCGGCTGGGCTGAACGGCCTCACGATCTCAGGGTCGGTCTGGGAGATCCAAGCCACGAACGGCCCTCCTCGCTGACATTCCAGGCGAACAGGTGCGAGAATATCATTCTCCGAGAATGGAAGTAAGAGTCTTCTTAT
>NZ_CAUVXO010000260.1:6580-7652 GCF_963555865.1 Protofrankia sp. Cr1 | reverse complement strand
ACTTCGGCAGCACAGACCAGCGGAGGCGATGGGCCGACCAGTACCGTGCAGTAAGGTTCTGCACATGGCGCAGAAGGCGGAGCTGCCCGTGATCATGCCAAGCGAAGAGCCGGCCTGGAAGCAACGCGCGGTCGAGCGCTCTACCAAGGCCGCGAAGCTCCGGGCCGAGCGGACGGTGATGCGGTTCCTCGACGCAGCCCAAATGATCATTATGGCGAAGGCAGTACCGACTTCACCGTACAGGAGGTCGTCGACCGGTCCCGCCAGTCGCTGCGCAGCTTCTACCAGCACTTCGGCGGCAAGCATGAGCTGCTGCTCGCCCTGTTCGAAGACGCCCTGCGCCGGGGGGCCGAGCAGATCCGCGCGGCCGCGTACGACCGGTCCGATCCACTGGACCAGCTCAGGGTCGCCGTCCACCTGCTGTTCGAGCTCTCCCGACCCGACCCGACCGCACAGCGTCCGTTGTTCACCGATTTCGCTCCGCAGTTGCTGACCTCCTACCCCGCCGAGGTGAAGGTCGCCCACGCTCCCCTGCTCGCGCTGTTCACCGAAATGATGTCGCAGGCCGAAGCCGCCGGGCACCTGCGCTCCGGCCTCAAGCCCCGCCGCGCGGCCGCGCTCACGATGGAGACGGTCATGTTCGTCGCCCAGTCCAGCGGGGTCGCCGACGACGAGAATCCCCATCCCATCACCGCCGACGAGGTGTGGGATTTCTGCGCCGCGGGATTCGCCCAAGGCTAGATCGTCGACGAGTCGGTAGCGGCGGCCCCGGAATGCCGGCGGATGGTCGGTGCCGGGTCGATCGCGCGGTAAGAGCCTGTCTTCGATCTTTAAGAGCCGGTTTTAGATCTTTCTCTTGATCAGGGAGCCGCACCGCAACGGCCCCCGCCGATCAACGTGAGCAAGGGATGACAGTGGCATTAGCGCATGGGCCGACCCGCCGAGTACGCGGCCCTTGTTCAGAACATCGTCGAGAACGACTACCTCAACGGCGAAGTCATCCGCCTCGACGGCGCACTTCGGTTCCCGCCGAAATAAGAGCACCTCCGACGAGATGAGAGCGCCCTCCGCA
>NZ_CAUVXO010000260.1:4952-5926 GCF_963555865.1 Protofrankia sp. Cr1 | reverse complement strand
CCGCACATATGCCGCGCGGAGGTGCGGAAGGCGCTCAGCGCAGCGCCGCGATGACCTCACCGAATATTTCGAGCGTCGGCGTCGGGGCGAAATCGGTGAACCAGGTGTAAAAGCGCTCCACACCGCGATCGGCAAGCGCGCGGAAATGAGCTGTCAGCTCGCGGACGTTCCCGACGACCATCCCATTCTCGCCGGCCATCGGGCCGAATCGGCGCAGCGCGGTGGCGACCGTCGCCGTCCGCTCCGCTTCCGTCGAGATGACGGTGACGAGCTGCTGAACGGAGACCCGGGCCTTTCCCGCCCGCGGCCGCAGCCGGTCGAGGTGCTCAAGTGCGGTGACGGGTAGATTCCACCAGTCGGCGTAGGCGGCCACCAGGTCGAGGGTGCGCGGCCCCGTTCCGCCAATCACGATCGGGATGTGCCGCAGCGGGGTCGGGCGAGGGCGCACATCGCGGAGCGTGTGGTGGAGCCCCTGGTAATTCACCGTTTCGCCGGACCACAGCCGCGCAGGACCTCGAGCGTCTCGGCCAACCGGGCGACGCGCACCCGCGGCGCGACGTCGCCGATGCCGTAGGCCTCGATCTCATCGGGCATGGAACCCCAGCCCAGGCCAAGCTCGAAACGGCCCCCGGACGCATGGTCGAGGGTGACCGCCTGCTTGGCCAGCAGCGCTGGATGCCGGAACGCATCGCAGAGCACCAGGTGACCGACGGCCAGCCGCTCGGTGCGGGCTGCCAGCCAGGTGGCGGACACGATCGCTTCGAACATCGGCGCGTCAAGCGCACCGGGCGGGGCGAGATGGTCCATCAGCGCGATGCCGGTGAAACCGGTGCGTTCCGCGGCACCCGCGCGCTCGACGATGCCCTCCATCGACATCCGCAGCTGGGGTAGGTAGAGGTGACATTCGACTGCCATCGCGCTCCCGGTTACTGGACGGGTTATTCCACCTGATCGACGTGTACCGGACGGCGGCC
>NZ_CAUVXO010000260.1:2993-4732 GCF_963555865.1 Protofrankia sp. Cr1 | reverse complement strand
GCGCTGAAACCGTACAGCCGCGACCTACGCCACTACCGACGATTATCGGCGGGGGACGCAGCGGACGATCAGGCGCGTGGTGCCGACGGTGCCGACGAGCTGGTCACCAGGGTGCGGGCGACGGTGCCAGTGGTGTCCGTGCCGGTGGCGGTGGCGGGGCTGCCGGTGGATTCGTCGTGAATGTCCTTTTCGAGCAGTCGGTCGGGGGGCGAGCGGGCTTGCCAAGTTTTACGTGTAAGGATGGGCAGGCGTTGTCCTAACGATGATGTGATCTAATCTTCGATTAGTGAAGAGGGAGCCTGCCCGGGAACAGAATCACCATGGTGTTCAGCGCCTGCTTCCATCCCTGAGTGCCGGTCCCGTTCTCGCCTCCACGTTTGGTCGAAATATTCCGGATTCCCAGGTAGAGAAGCTTCATTGCCGCCTCATCCGACGGGAAATGCCCGCGGGTTTTCGTTATCTTCCGAAGCTGGAAGTTGATAGACTCGATAAGGTTCCTGGCGTACACGACCTTACGGAGCTCGGGCGGATAGTCCAGGAACGGAATAAACTCGGCCCAGGCCCGCTTCCACACGTCGATCACGCCGGGATACTGCCGGCCGTATTCATTTTCCAACTCCCCGAGCGCTGCTTCAGCGGCCTCGACCGACGGCGCGGTATACATGGCCCGCATGGCCGCAGCCACCTTCTTCCGGTCGCCGTAAGAAACAAACCGCATCGCATTACGGACCACGTGCACGCGCATGTTTGCACGACCGTGTCCGGAAACACCGACGTAATCGCCTCAGGCAGACCCGCAGCTGGTCCCGGAACGCCGCCTCCGCCGGCGAGTCACGGAAATCCACGAGCGACCTCCTCCAGGCTCACAGGGAACATCTCGGTGGACACCAGGACCCGCCGCAGGTACACGTGGACGAGGCACTCCCAGGTGTTGCCGATGCCGCCGTGCACCTGCACAGCCGTTTCGCAGATGCTCCGGGCGGCACGCTGGCAGTAGACCTTCGCGATCCGGGCGGCCTGCACCGCTTGCGCCGGGGTCAGCTCGTCGACGGCCCACGCCGCGTGCCGCAGGACGCTCACCGAGCCCTCGATCAGGGCGAGGGCCTCGGCCAGCAGATGCGCCACGGCCTGGAAGGAACCGATCGTCCTGCCGTACTGCCGACGAACCTTTGCGTAGTCGCAGGCGATCGCGTGCGCACCGCGGGCCGCGCGGAGGTGGTTCTCGGCGTCGGAACGCGGATGGGACACGTTGCGCGACAGCATCGAGATCCTCCATTGCTGATTAAGAGAATAATATTCTCTTCCCTGACGCCATGCAATGTCCCGACGGAGGAGGAACTTCTGGATCTTTCCGCTCGCCGGCCGCGGAAAGTCGTCAACCGCGTGCAGCTCCTGCGGCCACTTCTGCCGGGCCAGGCCGCAGCGGTCGAAGTGGGCCCGCACCTGGTCAAGCGTGGGCATGGGGTGTCCGGCCTTACAGCGCACCACGGCCGCGAGCCCACGCGTCAGCAGGTCTCCGATCGTGTCCGGCGTCCACCAGCCCTCCGCTTCGTACCGGCTGGCCAGCTTGACAGGTATTATTCGCATATTTTTATCTCTCGCTTCACGAGAGTAGAACTCCCTCAAAGAGGAAACCCAAATTCCAGACTTGGGAGAACGATGAACCTGAGCAGCCATCTCCTCCAGCGCATGCTGAAACTCTCCCCGCCCGCGACCCGGGATCTGGTCATCCAGCGGGA
>NZ_CAUVXO010000260.1:0-2347 GCF_963555865.1 Protofrankia sp. Cr1 | reverse complement strand
TCTTCAAGTGCCGATGCCCGACGGGGTCGACCTGCTGGCGGACAGGTGGGCGCCACGGGTCGGTGGCGAGACGTTACCGACCGCTCTGCTCCGTTCCCCGTACGGCCGGGCGGGGGTGCTCAGCCTGAGCATGGCCAGGCCGCTGGCCGAACGCGGGTTCCAGGTGCTGATCCAGAGCACCCGCGGCGGGTTCGGCTCCGGTGGGATCTTCGACCCGCTGCGGCAGGAACGCGAGGACGGCCTCGCGACGCTGGAGTGGGTGGTCAAGCAGCCGTGGTTCGGCGGCTCGATCGTGCTGGTCGGCCTGAGCTACCTGGGCTACGTCCAGTGGGCGGTGGCCGATCGCCTGCCGCCGGAGGTCAAGGCGATGATCCCGCATATGACCGAGTCTGCGCTGACACTGGAGTTCCTGCGCAAGGACGGCATGTCGCTGGAGACGCCGTTCGTATGGGGTGCGCTGATCGCCACTATGGAACGCCGTTGGGCGACGTTCGGCAGACCGATCCAGAACAGGAGAACACGCCGCGCGCTGTACACGCTTCCGCTGGGCCGGGCCGATGTCGCCGCCGTCGGCCACCGCACGGACTACATCCAGGACATCCTCGCGCACGACACGGACGACCCGCGCTGGGCCGGCATCGACCACCGGCACCGGGTGGCCGACGTGACCGTGCCGGTCAGCTCGATCGGCGGCTGGTACGACATCCTCCTGCCCGGCCAGCTCCGCGACTTCCAGATCCTGCAGGCGGCGGGGCGCCCGGCCCGGCTCACGATCGGGCCGTGGACGCACACGTCGTTCAACAACACGGCGATCAACGAGGCCATCGAGTTCGGCCTTCCACACGCACGCGGCGACCAGCCACCGCATCGCGCAGCGGTGCGGCTGTTCGTGATGGGCGAGGACGCCTGGCGTGACGTCGACTCGTGGCCGCCGAGCGGCTACGAGTCGCAGCGCTTCCATCTGCGACCCGACGGTGCGCTGTCGACCGAACAGCCCTGCGAATCGGCGCCCGACCAGTACCGCTACGACCCGGCGGATCCCACCCCCGCGGTCGGCGGCGTGCGCCTGCTCACCGACAGCGGCCGCGTCGACAACACGGCCCTGGAGGCCCGCGCGGACGTGCTCACCTACACCACCGCCGTACTCGACCAGGACGTCGAGATCATCGGCGAGGTCAACGCCGAGATCTGGTTCCGCTCCAGCCAGCCCCACGCCGACGTGTTCGTCCGGCTCTGCGACGTCGACCCCCGCGGCCGCTCGTACAACGTCTGCGACGGTCTGACCAGCCTGTCCGGCGCCGACGAGACCTCTTGCGTGACCGTCGGGCTGTGGCCGACCGCCTACCGTTTCAAGCGTGGCCACCGGATCCGGGTCCAGGTCTCCAGCGGAGCCTTCCCCCGCTACGCCCGCAACCCCGGCACCGGCGAACCACGCGCCGCCGCCGCCACCCTCCGCGCCGCTGACCAGGCGGTGTACCGCGACCCGACACACCCCTCAGCGGTGATTCTGCCGGTCCGTCAGAGGAGCTGACCGCCAACCCCGCCACATTCGAAAATGCTACTCTCGCCATCGAGAATATTGATCTCGTCCATGGAGTAGAGTGCATGATAGATCTTGAAGTGGACCGGGGGCTGGCGGTCATCACCATCGACCGACCACATGCACGCAACGCCATTGCGCTGGCCACCATGGGCGAGTTGGACAAGGCCCTCGACGCGGCAGCAGGCGCTGCGGCACTGGTCATCAGAGGCGCCGGCGACCGGGCGTTCGTCTCGGGCGGCGATCTGAAGGAACTGGCGGCGATCCGAACGGAGGACGAAGCGACCGGCATGGCCCTGCGGATGCGGGGATTCTGCGATCGGCTCGCCGCCTTCCCCGCCCCGGTGATCGCCGCGCTCAACGGCCACGCCCTGGGTGGCGGGGCCGAGGTCGCGGTGGCCGCCGACATCCGCGTCGCCGCCGACGACATCACAATCGGCTTCAACCAGACGACGCTGGCGATCATGCCTGCCTGGGGTGGCGCCGAGCGACTCGCCACCCTGGTCGGCAGGGGCAGAGCGCTGCTGCTCGCGGGCGCCGGAACGCTGCTCGACGCCGCTGAGGCCCAGCGTGTCGGGCTGGTGGACCAGGTGCTGCCCCGGGCCTCCTTTGAGGACGGCTGGCGCTCCCTGGCCAGGTCACTCGCCACCGGCCCGGCCAGAGAGATCAAGCGCGTCATGACCGGAACCGTCCCTCCGCACGAGGCGGCGCGCGCCTTCGCGCGCCTGTGGGTGGCCGACGAGCACTGGGATGCCGCCGACAGGCTGATGCGCCGTAACAAGTGACGTGCTGGTAGTGGCGTCCGAT
>NZ_CAUVXO010000259.1:6517-8074 GCF_963555865.1 Protofrankia sp. Cr1 | reverse complement strand
CAGCTCGAACCACACGTGTTTGCCGGGGCTGTCGTCGGCCGGCTTGTCGATCACGCCCCACTCGCTGGCCAGAGCCGCCACCAGATGCATCCCGCGGCCGGATTCGTCGTCGTCGCACACCGTCCGCAGGATCGGACGCATCGCGCTGCCGTCACCGACTGCAATCCGCACCCGGTCGTTCTGCGCCACAATCTGGACGTGCAGCGGGTCGTTGCACCGGGCATAGCGTACGGCGTTGGTGACAACCTCACTGACCAGCAGGCGGGCGATCTCGGCGTCCTCCTCGCGACCCCAGGTGGCCAGCAGTTCGTTGACGAGACGCCTGGCCCGCCCCGCGGCGCGGGCGTTGGCAGGTAGATCGAAGCGTGCGGTAAGAGCTTCGGCCACGCCTCACCCTCCACCGGTCACTGCCGACGGGTATGCCGCCGAACATCACCATGTGTCCGAACATCACCACCAGCCCGCCACTGTCGCCTTCATGCCACCCGCCGTCAGCGTTCAAACCTTGTTGGCATGGTCTTGTCACCGACTGTCGGCTACCCGGCGAACACAGGCCCACCCTTGCGTGTGATCGGACGGTACGCACCTCGGGGGACGGCGGTCGTTGCCCCGAGCGGTCCGCGCAATCGAGGCTCTACCGGGCACGTCCTAGATCACGTCGATGCCGTCGAGGATGTTGCCGTAGCCCGGCCAGCGGCCGCCTTCGTGGTTTTTAGTCCCGTCAGGAGCTGATCCCGGACGCGGGCTGTGGCCCGGCTGTGCTTGTAGATCGTGCGGCGTTCCATGCTGTGGAGGCGTTCCAGGGTGTTGGGCGTTTGCTGGATGCGGGACATCGGCGCGCGGTGCAGCGGGATGCGGATAGCGCGGATGGTGTTGCTGGGGGTCAGCGGCGGCTCGGTCGATGCTCGACGGTACCGCTGGGTCGATGCTCGACGGTGCTGCCCGCCGGGCCATCCCGTTGCCAGTCGACACGGCCGGTTCGGCCGGGAAGGGTTGGGCGGGCGTCCGGGTGGGCGGGATCCCCATCGGACCGGAAATCACCGGCGCGGGTCGGGCCGCGGGTATGGCTGGTCCGTGCAACGGCTGTCCGGACGGCTGACTGCCGTTCCACGGCGCGGGTTGCTGGTGCGCCTGCTGCTCCCGCCCGAGCGGCTGGATGGGACCGGTGGGGCGCTGCCGCGGTGACGGTGGCATCGGGTAAGGAGCCGGTCCTGGCGGTTGTGCCGCGGTCGGTGACTGCGGCGGAGCTGGTGGTTGCTGTGCCGCCGGCGGCCGTTGAGGTGGCTGTACCCCTGGCTGTGGGCGTCCTGGAGGTGGCTGTACCGCTGGAAACTGTCCGGTCGCCTGCGGTGTGGGCGTTCCCGCCTGGCCCGTCAGCGGGCGTGGGATGCGATGTGCTCCGGTTGACAGCGACGCGGTCGAGGACGGGATCCATCCCGTCGGATTGCCGGCGGTCGCTGACACCGGGTACGCGCCCGTTCCGGGACCCTGCATGGCCGCCGGCGCGACGGGCCTGGCCGGACGCGGGGCTGTGGGCAGCGGTCCGCTGGGATGGGG
>NZ_CAUVXO010000259.1:3549-6220 GCF_963555865.1 Protofrankia sp. Cr1 | reverse complement strand
CAGCGGCGCCGGCATGGTCTCCAGTCCAGGCGGCGGCCCCTGCGCCCGCACCTGCGCGGACGCGCCGACGGCAGGGGAAGGCTCCGCGGTCGCGGACACAGTGGCCGGCGTAGACACGCCGCCGGCGCCATTCGGCTCGGTGTCGTCCGCAGCCGGGACCCCCGTGACCACCATGACCGTCGGACACGGCCAGAGGCGGTCGCAGCTCATACACAGGTCGAACTCGTTCGGCTGGTGAAGATCGAGGAGGTTCAGCAGGGCCCCGATGTGCTCGATCATCCGCGGACCGGCGAGAACAGGTCCGTTTGAGATCATGTGGAGCTCCGAGCGCAACTGGTTGCAGTAACGCCCGACCTCGTCCGTCCGCTGATCCTCCATCGCAGGCAGCATGCACCATCGCTTCGTGGGATGTGTTACCGGTACCGCCCTTGACTGGTCAGTCTGGTAACTATACGACTATTTGTAGTAATTTGTCACACAGTAGTAAACTGGACATCATATACCGTGTACATCACGATCCGTCCGGCGATGCCATGGCTTGACCCGCCGGGCCGACTGCGTGGGCCGACGCTCTCATCCCCGCTCGGGGCGAACCTCGTCCGGCCGGCGAGACTGGCGCATCAGGCCCTCTTGGAGGCGGGCGAACTCCTCAATGTAGGGGCTTTCGACCTGACCCTGGCCGCCTGCGCCGGGCTCCTTGATCCCACCCTGACGGTCGAAGACCGGTTCGAAACCGGCGAACTGCCCGCCGGCTCCGCCGGCTCCGAGCCGCTCGCCGCCCTGTCCGTCGAAGGCCGGGTAGTGCGTGGCGCCCGCCGCGGGCGGACCGCCACGCTCGCCCTGCCCCTCATAGCCGCCGGCGAACGAAGGCAGGTTGGGTGTGCCCTGGCCCGGGCGTTCGCTGGGGGCTTCGAAGGCCGGGTAGTGCGCACCGTTGCCGGTCACGCCACGCTCGCCGGGCGGTGCGTCGTAACCGAACGACGAGCCGTTGGGCGACGGCATGGCCGGCGGTGGTGCGACGGCCGGCGCTCCTGAGCGTCCGGTTGTCTCATTTGCGAGTTCCGGGTCACCGGAACCGAAGTTGTCTGACGGGTAGATCCGTGCGGACAGACTGACCGATAGCGGGTCGCTACCGTATGTGATCACGTCTACCTGGTCGTCGGGCCCGATGCCGCCGTTGCGGGCCAGGTCGACGAACCGGAAAAGATCAGCCCAGCGTAGCCCGTCGAGGTCCACACTGATTCGCAAAGCCATCGTTGCGCCTCATCTCACGGTTGCCTGCGTGCCGATCCTCGGTTGCCTGCCGGTGCCGGTAGACGCGCACGCGCCCCGGTCCCGACACCGACTCGCCGGCCTGGCCACAGCGGCCAGGTCGGCGATGGGCGGCAGCTTATACCCCGTTGGGGCTGCATTCCCCATCCGGGGAGCTTCGCGTGCTTCTATCTCGAATCGGCGCTCCCGCCGCCTGCGGTCGGGTGTCGGATGACCGGGGTGGCGGCCGTTGGTGCACCACTGTTGTCGGGCGATGTTCTCGCGGCGGGTAGTGTCCGGCACGTGAGTGTTGCTTCCGGCGGTGTCAACGGTGCGACCGGCGGCGGGATGGCTGGCGTCGACATGCGGGCCGGATCGTTGCCGATCAGACTTCTTCATGATCGTGTTCTGGTTGCCCCGCGTGAGGACTCGGCCGATCGTCGGTCAAAGGCCGGCATCGTTATTCCAGCCACCGCGCAGATGGGCAAGCGGCTGTCCTGGGCGGACGTCGTCGGGGTGGGCATGGCGGTGCGCACCATCCAGATGGGTGATCGTGTGCTCTATGACCCCGAGGAACGAGCCGAGGTCGAGCTGCACGGTACAACCTACATCCTGCTGCGGGAACGGGATGTGCACGCGGTGGCCGCCGAGCGGCTGGATGACGGGCTGGCCGGCCTCTATCTGTAGCTCTTACCCGATATCAGCAGCCTGTCCGGTATTCCCTCTTCGGGTAACCATGTGGCGGGTCTGACACCGCACCGTACACGTGATGCCTGGCCTGTTGCCGCGCGGGACCGTATTGTTCGCGTCGGTCGGGAGAGATCCGTTGTCTCGTCCCGACCACACGCGGATGCGGACAAACCTCACCCGTTGCATCTGCGCCAGGGTCGTTGCGTATTGTGACCACTCGATCCCGTTCGGGTATGGGCCTGAGTGGGTACCGACATGCGGTCGCGCACTGAACCCCAGTGCGCGACCGATCGGATCTGGAACGGAAGGAGACTTCATGGCTCGTGACTTCGACGCCCGGCGGGGCGCTGATGTCGAGGAGGACGAGCTCCAGGAACAGAGCCTGGAGACGCTGAAGGCGCAGCGTGCCGGGGCTGCCGCCGATCTCGGAGATGACGTTGATGCACTCGAGGCCGAGTTGGATCTTCCAGACGCCGAGGTCCGTGACGACGAACTGGCCCTGCGGGTGCTGCCGAGACAGGCTGACGAGTTCACCTGCACCAGCTGTTTCCTCGTCCACCATCGCAGCCAGCTCGCTGACGTTCGCCGGACGGTCTGCTCAGACTGCGCCGCCTAGGAGGCCGCTGAATAACGGCGTTCGATCCGCGAGCGGGCTGTCCGCGCCCGGCTGGCGGCCAGGTGCTGTCCCGTGACGATCCACGGGACAGCACGCCGAAGGACGCGCAGTCTC
>NZ_CAUVXO010000259.1:2041-3104 GCF_963555865.1 Protofrankia sp. Cr1 | reverse complement strand
ACAGCAGAAGATCGTAATGGCAGACCTGGCCTTGCCCCTAACCTCTCGTCGCGATACCACTACCTAACGCAGCTGAACGGTTAGGGGTGGAGAGATGGTTGACACGGAGGCTTCCGCCGTCGTCGTTCCCTACCCGGGCGTATCCGGTCCAGGGGCGCTGCCGATCGTCGTCTCTCGAACCTCCCCGCCGTCGCTGCCGGCCGCCCATGTCCCCCGGGCCCGTCTGTGGGAGGTGCTTGATCGAGGCGTGAGCGGTGGCATCACCATGATCAGCGGGGCAGCAGGCTCCGGCAAAACCGTCCTCGCGGCCTCGTGGGTCGCCGCCGCCCGATCGCCTGTGCCGGTCGCGTGGTTGTCCGTCGACGGGGATGCGGGCACTGATCTCTGGGCACAGCTGTCGTGCGCGCTCGAACGTGGCGGCATCCTGCCGACCGGCCGCATTCCCGTTGGTCAGCCACTGGCGATGATCCCGCGGCCGGCACCGGACAGCGGCTTCGAACGGCGCTGGCGGGATCTGGCCAACGCGCTCGTGGAACTGCCCGCGCCCGCTGTGCTCATCGTCGACGACGTTCATCTGATCACCGACCCGGTCGCGATCGCCGGGCTCGAACTGCTCGCCACCGGTGCGGGCTCTGCGCTGCGACTGGTGCTGTGCGCGCGATATCCGATTATTGCTCTGCACCGGCTCCGGCTCGAGGGACGGTTGGTGGAGGTCGGTCCGAGCGATCTCGCGTTCACCGCACGGGAGGCGGTGGCCCTGTTCGAAGCGCACGGTGTCGATCTTCCGGACGAGAGTCGGGACCGGCTGTTGGAACGAACCGAGGGCTGGGCCGCGGGCCTCCGGCTGTCGGCTACTCAGGCGTCGGTGCACGACAGCGGTGGCGGCAGTGGTGATCGTGTCGGGCGTGGCGTCGCCGAGTACCTGCGTACGGAGGTGCTCGGTCGCCAGCCGGGGGAGGTTCGGCGGGTCCTCCTGCGCGCAAGCGTGCTGGACCGCCTCACCGGGCCCCTGCTCGACACGGTCGCGGCCGAACCATGCCCGACTGTTCGTGCCTCGACCGGC
>NZ_CAUVXO010000259.1:0-1622 GCF_963555865.1 Protofrankia sp. Cr1 | reverse complement strand
AGGTCGTGGACGGACGGGCGCTCTTGGCGGACCTGGCGGCGACCAACTCGTTCGTGGTCGGTATCGACGGCGCGGACAGCTGGTACCGCTTCCACCGCCTGCTTGTCGACATCATGCGAGCTGATCTTGCGGGAGAGGGTCGTGAGGACGAACCCGAGCTACACCTGCGGGCCGCGCTGTGGTTCGCCGAGCGCCGTGACTTCTCGGCCGCCGTCCGTCACGCAGGTCGGGCCGGGGATTGGCGCTATGCCGCCTGTCTGCTCGTTGAGGGCGGCCTCGGGGTGATCACAGGATCCGGTGACGCTGGGCGCGAGGCCCAGGTCGGCGCATTGGTCGATGTGTTCCCGGTGGGGTCTGCCGACCAGTCGACCGAGTGTGCGCTCGTGGTTGCGGCACGCGGCGTCCGCGCGGGTGACGTCGAGGCCGCGGAGCGCTGCGTGAACAGTGCACGGATCCGGGTGGCCAGCCTTCCGGTGGGTCGCAGGCGTCTGGTCACGACCGTTCTCGACGTCCTCGAAGCGCGCTGTGCCGAACTGCGGGCGGATCCCGACGTGATGCTTGCCTGCGTTCGCAGGCTCCTGCGCGTCGGCCAGCGCCCGGACGTCACCGCCGTGCCGGCGGGAGCAGATGGTCATCATTGCGGGCTGTGGACCAATCTGTCCGCCATGCGTGCCGTCGCGTTTGCCACCCGCGGCCGGGCCGAGTTGTGGCGTGGTCGTCCCGATGGTGCATCCGAGTCGTTCCGGGCGGCACTGCGACTTGCCCGCGAGGTGGGCGCAGGTGATGTGGAGCTGTCGTGTCTGGGCGGACTCGCCCTGGCCCACGCCTGGCGCGGGCGGCTGCGCCAGGCCGAAGCCTGGGCTGGCAGGGCCGCGGAGGCGGACCGGAGCCGGTCGGCCACCACTGCTCGTGACGATGTCCAGCCGGCGGCGGTCACCGGGCTTGCCGACGTGCATCTTGCGATGGCGGTCGTCTCGTTCGAGACCGATGATTTTGTCGCGGCCCGCGGACACGCATTCGAAGCAGAACGCTACTGTCGGCAATGGCCGCAGCCGGTGACCGCTGAGCTCCTCGTCCTGTTGAATGCGGCTGTCCTGGGTCGGGCGGGCGATGTCCGGACGGCCCGACGGTTGCTCGGCGCGCACCGTCCGGTCGGGCTGCCCGACATCTGTGTGCGGACCCGGCTGGCTACCGAGGTCGAGTTGCTGATCGCGGTGGGCAACCCGGACGCGGCGTTGGCCGTGGTGCGGCGCGGGATCACCGAACACCGCCCCGACCCGGCCGAACTGCTCGCCTTGGCCCGCGTCCATCTGGCCCGGGCCGACACGCCCGCTGCGGTGGCGATCCTGGCCCCCCTGCTGCGGGCCGACACCGGATCCGGGATCGGCAGCATAACGGCCGCGTGCGTGTTGGACGCGGTGGCGGCCGGCCGTGGCGGCGAGGTGGCACGTGCGACCGCGTCGCTGGCCCGCGCACTGGCGTTGGCGGAGGAGGAAGGCGTCATGCGTCCGTTCGTGGACGCGGGCGAGGAGGTGCGGGCGCTGCTGCGGGCGCATCCAGGACTGCGGGCCGCTCACCGGGTACTCGTCGACCGGCTGTTGACCCGCGGCGAGGCGGCGCAG
>NZ_CAUVXO010000258.1:0-6972 GCF_963555865.1 Protofrankia sp. Cr1 | reverse complement strand
CGTGCAGGGTGAACCGTTCGCGGTGGTCTGTCGGATCAAGCCCGCACACGTCGGCCGCCTTACGAAGCCGGTAACGGACCGTGTTGGGATGCAGGTAGAGCGCGCGCGCCGTGGCCTCCAGCGAGGCGCCGAAGTCGAGGTAGGCACCGGCCGTCGCCAGCAGCGGCGCTCCGGCTTCGCGCAGCGGAATGTAGACCTCATCCACCAGCGCACGGCGTGCGCCGGTATCGCCGGCCAGGGC
This sequence comes from Protofrankia sp. Cr1, assembly GCF_963555865.1. Lineage (NCBI taxonomy): Bacteria > Bacillati > Actinomycetota > Actinomycetes > Frankiales > Frankiaceae > Protofrankia > Protofrankia sp. Cr1. Next base: position 6,731 of record NZ_CAUVXO010000258.1, on the reverse strand, counting down.
ACGTTCGGGTAGGAGCGCCTGCGCCGTCACCGGCCGGGGCGCGGCCGGCCAGGCCGCGACCACGTCGGCGGCGGCCAGCGCCGCGTGCGCAGAGGATGCGGCGGCGGCCAGATCGGCGGCGACCGGGCCGATGACGACCGGACCCGGTCCACATGCGGGCAGCAGGGCTTCGGCGGCATTGAGCAGGGCGCGCTGGGCCTGGCCGCCGCCGCGGACCGACCGCGACGCCTGGTCGCCGGCGAAGTCGCCACCGACTATGACCACCAGGCGTTCGTGGTGGACACCGGTGAGCACCTCCAGCCCCGCTCCGCGTCCGAGACGGTGGACCTCGTCGACGACGACCTCGGGGGAGTGGTCCGGGGCGTCCCCGATGATCACTGCGACCGCCGGCGGGTTGCGCCATCCCAGCGCCGCCGCGCGCGAGGGCAGCGCCCGCTCGACCTCGCCCCGCACGACATGGTCGACGACGAGCGCCTCCAGCCGGGCATCCCAGGCGCCGCGCTCCTCAGCCGCGCGGGCGTAGACGACCGCACCGGCGAAGGCGATGTCACGGGAGTAGCGCAGCACATCGGCCAGCAGCCGCTGCTCGTGGTCGGGGCCGGCAAGGGCTGGCACCTCGGCTTCGATCGCCTCGACCGCCACCCGGACGAGGTCGACCAGGCGGCGGAAGGTGACCGCTCGGACGAGATCACGGGGGGCGACCCGGAAGACGTCCCCGGACAGCTCTCGGGCGTGTTCGGGCCGCCGGCACCACTCCACGAAGGAGGAGATCCCCGCCTGTACCACCATCTGGATGTCAGCCCGGTGGCGCGCCGACATGTTCGAAAACCAGGGCAGGACATCGTGCATGCGCACCACGGCCCGGCTCGCCAGCATGCCGCTGGACCGTTCGATCCGCCGGATGACCTCCTCGGCCGCGGTGGGAGCGCCCGCTTGCTCGGGCAGGGCTCCGGCGGCCACGCCCGTGGCTGAAGGAGCGTCGTTGCCCGTCGTCGGCCGCGTCACCGCTCACCACCGTCGAACATGTCTCCTCCATCATCACGCCGCAGTCGGCCGTCCATCAACGATCCGGGGCCTTCGGCATGATGGAACCACGGCTGCCGGAACACGGTGGGACCGCGCGATCGTGCGCATTGCCGGTGGGCTAGAACTGGTCGTTGAAACGGCTGGCCCAGTTGTGGACGTTCGCGACGTACGCCCGGGTCTCGCTGAAGTCGGGGACTCCACCGGCGTCCCGGACGGCCCGCGGCCCTGCGTTGTAGGCGGCGAGGATCAATGACACGCGGTCGCCGGGCAGCTTCTGGACGAGGTCGGCGAGATGGGCCTCATAGCGCGCGGCGGACGGGATGGCGTCCGCGGGATCCAGCGGATTCGCCTTGCCGTCGGCGTTGCCGTCGACGCCGAACTGCCGCCAGGTCTCGGGCAGGAACTGCATGAGGCCCTGCGCCCCGGCGCTGGACACCGCCAGGCGGTTGAACTTGCTCTCCACCCGTGCCTGACCCGCGAGCTGCGCAGCGGTGAGCACACCGTAGACGGCTGCGGCCTCCTGGAAGAGGGGGATCAGATCGGGCGGGACCCGAGCCGATGATCGGGATGTGGTACCGCCGCAGCCGGCCAGCACCGTCGCCGTCACGACCGTGACCATGAACAGAGTGAGCGTGGCGGTCCGGGGTAACAGCGCCCGCCGGGTCGTGCCGCGCACCCGGGTCCACGATTTCCACTGAGCGTTCACCCGCCCATTCTCCTGCGTCGGATGATCATATGTGTGGATCCGCTCAATCTCCCGGCCTCCCGCGTGCCGACACCGTTGTCCAGTGCGGAGGTGAAGCGATGACGGTCTCATGCATCGCAGCCGGCTGCCCGATGACTCGCGGGACAGATGATTCCAACTGGACACCTTTCGACGCCGCTGTGGATGCATGTGCTGTGATATTACTAAGGGAGATACAGTAGAAGCTAGGAGTGACGTTATTGGCATTTTGGCGAGGTCCCGGCTAGCCCTCGACGGTGGACGACCAGTTCGTGACCGGCCGTATCCATCATGGCCCGTCTTCCGTCCCGATGAGATCGCCGCGGTGACGGCCACCATGCGCCGGGGTGAGGTCACCTACTGGACGGGCCGCGAAGGACGGCGATTCGAGCGTGAGTTCGCCGACGCCGTGGGCGCTTGTCATGGGCTGGCGGTGGCCAACGGCACCGTTGCGCTGGAGATCGCTCTGCGGGTCGTCGGGATCGGGCCGGGCGACGAGGTGGTGGTGCCGGCGCGATCGGCCATCGCGTTGGTCAGCTGCGTTGCCGCACTCGGCGCCCGGCCGGTCTTCGCCGATGTCGACGGCGAGTCGCAGACGATCACCGTTGACTGCGTCCGCCGGGTTCTGACCGAGCGAACCCGTGCCGTTGTCGCCGTTCACCTCGCCGGTTGGCCGGTGGACGTCGATGCGCTGCGGGACCTGGCCGCAACCCACGGTCTTGTCGTCATCGAAGACTGCACTCAGGCACACGGCGCCACGCTGCGTGGTCGACCGGTCGGAACCCTGGGCGATATCAGCGTGTGGTCATTCGGCTGTGACAGTATTCTCAGCACCGCTGGTGAAGGCGGCATGGTCACCACCGACGACGCGGCGTACTACCGGGCCGCCTGGTCCTACACCGACCATGGCAGACGGTTCACGGTGATGGACGCGGGCCCCGGGCCGGATCCGGACGACCTGGCGGGATATGATCGCTGCGGTCCGGGCATCGTCCACGACAGCTTCGGAACCAATGCCCGCATGCACGAACTGGCTGCGGCGGTAGGCCGGACCGGGCTTGCGCACCTACCGGAGATGGTCGAGCGGCGCCGGGACAACGCCATGCTGCTCGCCCTTCGGCTACGCGACGTCGCGGCATTGCGGCTGCCCGCACCGCCCCCGCACGTCGGCCACGCCTACTACCGCTGGTACGCGTTTGTTCGGGCTGACCTGCTTGGTGGCGGCTGGAGTCGGGACCGGGTCGTGGCGGCCGTGCGGGCGGAGGGAATCCCCTGCTTCGCCGGTTGCCGCGGGGAGGTCTACCAGGAGGCGGCCGTGCCGCAGCGGTGGCAGCCCGCGGCCCCCCTGCCGGTGGCCGGGGAACTGGGCCGCACCGCGATCGCCCTCCTCGTGCATCCGACCCTCGACCCGTCCGACATCTCCGACGCCTCCGATGCGCTTATCAAGGTCATGTCGGTGGCGGCCCCAGGGTAGTTCGCGTATCAGCGTTCGTTGGCGACCGCGGTGGGCGCGTTGTCGGGTCGGGGTTGAGTGGGGATGACAGCCGCCAGCCGCGGCTGGCGATCGAGGTCCTCGCAGCGGGCGAGCACACGCAGCGCTGCCCTGGTGCTCTCCGGCGCTCCCCACGGGTCGAGATCGAGGATGTGCCGCCGTTCGACCGGTGGCGCTGACACGTAGGAGATCAAGGGGTGATGGCGGCGGATGTCGTGTTCATCGTCGTCGAAGAGTTCCTCGTGCAGCTTTTCGCCGGCGCTGAGCCCGGTGTAGACCACCTCGACGGGGCGCGGCGCCCGGGTCGCCAGCCGCCTGGCGACATCGGCGATCCGCACGGGTTGGCCCATGTCGAGCACCAGAATGTCGCCGTTTCCACCTAGCGCTCCGGCCTGGATGACCAGTTCCACGGCTTCCTCGACGGTCATGAAGTAGCGGGTGACATCCGGATGCGTGACCGTGAGCGGACCACCGGCTGCCAGTTGGCTGGCGAAGACCCTCAGTACGGAGCCCTGGCTGCCCAGGACGTTGCCGAACCTGACGCTCACGAGCACCCCGCGTGCATGCTGGGCGACATGGGCGGTCAGGCGTTCGGTGATCCGCTTGGAGTAGCCCAGGACGCTCGTCGGGTTCGCGGCCTTGTCGGTCGAGATGTTGACGAACCGTTCGACGCCGACGGACACCGCGGCGTCGAGGATCGCAAGCGTCCCCCAGACGTTGGTCTTGACCGACTCGCCGGGAAAGCGTTCCAACAGTGGCAGGTGTTTGAGCGCGGCGGCGTGGAAGACCACCTGCGGCCGGTGCTGCTCGAACAGCATGTCGACGGCCTGGACATCCCGAATGTCGCACAGCACGACGGCTTCGTCGTCGGCGATCGGCTGGCCGTGGATGGACAGCTGGACGGCCCGCAGGGCTGACTCGTCGCGGTCGAGCATGATCAGCTTGTCGGGGTGGTAGCGGTGGATCTGGCGGCACAGTTCGGAACCGATCGAGCCGCCGGCTCCGGTGACCAGAACCCGCTTGCCGGTGAGATAGCCCGCAACCGAGGAGACGTCGGTCTGGATCTGGCAACGTCCCAGCAGATCGCTGAGGTCGAGGTCGCGGATGTCGCGCACGTCGACGCGGCCGTCGATGAGATCCACCACCCGCGGGAGCACCTTGACGGTGAGGCCGGCGTCCTCGGCGACCATGGTGATCTCCCGTAGCAGCGTGCCGTCGGCGCTCGGGATGGCCACCAGGAGGGTGTGCGCACCGGTCTGGGCGGCGACCGTGGCAATGGCGTCACGCCCACCGCGTACCCGGACACCGCCCAGGGCCAGGTTCCAGGTTCGGGGATCGTCATCGAGCAGTGCCACCGGCAGGTACGGGCTGTCCGGCGTGTGCAGCATCGAGGCCAACACGCGGTCGGCTCCCTCACCCGTGCCGAAGACGATGATCGGCTCGGTGTCGGGGCGGTGCCGGCGCCGGCTGCGTTGCTCGGCCAGCCGCCACAGGTAGCGGACGCCGAACATCCCGACCAGCCCCACGGCGCCGGCAAGGGGAAGGACCCCGAGCGGCAGTGGGCCGTGCCGGCCGATGGTCGCCTCGACGATGACGATCCCGACCGTGGTGAGCCCGACCGAACAGGTCAGGGCGAGTACCTCGTCGAAACCACCGAACCGGTATCGCCCGAGGTAGAGGTGCAGGGCTGTTCCGGTGAAGTACAACAGGCAGGACGCGAGAAACGCGATCACCCAGAACTCGACGTCGGCCACGGGTGACTGGCCGAACCGGGCAAGGTAGGCCGCGCCCAGACCGAGCGACAGACATGCCGCGTCGACGCCGATCTGTAGACCGACGCGCCAGCGCAGGTCCAGCAGGGAGAGCCGGGCCACAGCCCGCCACCATCGGACTCCTCGACTGGCGACAACCCTTTGCTTCTTCATGGATCCACAGAGTAATAACTACTGATGGTAAGTGTGTGGATGCGAAACGAGTATGTTGGTCGCGCAGCGTGGTGCTGCGATAACTAGGATGCTTTGCCCGGAGAGGACAGGTCTGTTGGTGGAACTTCGGGATTATGTCAGAGCGCTCCGCCGGAGTTGGCCGCTTCTGCTGGTCTGCGTCATGCTTGGTGTACTGGTCGCCGCGGCCGTCACATGGCGGGAGACGAAGGTCTACGCCGCCACCGAGACCCTGGTGGTGTCGTCGAACGGCGGCGACAGCGCGGCATCGGCCTACCAGGGCGGCCTGCTGTCCCAGCAGCGGGTGAAGTCCTATGTCGATCTCGTGGCCAGCGACCGCATCGCCGCGGGGGTCATCGCAAAGCTCGGACTTGACCTCTCGCCACAGGTCCTGCAGGCTCATATCAAGGCCACCGCCGTCCCCGACACGGTGTTGTTGCAGACTGTCGTGACCGACGGCGATGCCCGGCGTGCCCAGATGATCGCGACGGCGGTCGGTGAGGTGTTCTCCGACGCCGTCGCGGAGATCGAGACGGCGGCTCCGGGCAGTCCGCCGTCGGTGCGGGTGAGCGTCTGGGAGAATGCGAAGCTGCCGACCGCACCCGTGGCGCCCAGGCCCGCCCGTGCCATTTCGCTCGGCGCTGTGCTGGGCCTGCTCGTAAGCATCGGTGCGGCCGTGGCCCGTCAGAGGCTTGACACGAGCGTGCGGACCGAGTCCGACGTCGCCGCGGCGACCGGCCTGGCGACCCTCGGTGCGGTCGCTCTGGACCCCGCGGGTGCCCGGTATCCGCTCATCGGGGCGCTGGACGCACAGTCCGCGCGGTCGGAGGGATTTCGTCAACTTCGGACGAACCTGCGGTTCGTCGACGTGGACACACCGCCTCGCGTCATCCTGGTCGCCAGCTCGATGTCCGGGGAGGGCAAGACGGCGACCACCTGTAACCTGGCGATCACCCTTGCCCAGGCCGGGGCCAGGGTGGCCCTGGTCGAGGCGGACCTGCGCAGACCGTCGTTCGGGGAGTACCTCGGGATCGAGACGGCCGCCGGTCTCACGTCTGTGCTGATCGGTGCCGCTGACCTCGACGACGTGCTTGTGCCGTGGGGCGACGACGGCGGCCGCCTGGAGGTCCTGCCCAGCGGGCCGTTGCCTCCCAACCCCAGCGAGCTGCTCGGATCCCGCAACATGGGCGACGTGCTGGGCGAGTTGTCCCGGCGCTTCGACATTGTGCTCATCGACGCTCCGCCGGTGCTTCCGGTCACCGATGCGGCCGTGCTCGCCGCGCAGGTCGATGGCACCCTGCTGGTCGTCCGCAGTGGTAAGACCCGGCGTGAGCAGCTGACCCGGGCCAGCGATGTCCTACGGACGGTGGATGCACGGATACTGGGAGCGGTACTCAACATGATTCCCGCCAGGGAACTGGACGCCATGACCTACGGCTATCCGTCGTACAGCGGGTACTTCCAGATCAGGATGGGGCTGGGGCGGCGGCACGGCCACGACGGCGCTGCCAGCCAGGGCGCGGTCGATCCGCTGCCAGCCACGGCC
>NZ_CAUVXO010000257.1:7209-7717 GCF_963555865.1 Protofrankia sp. Cr1 | reverse complement strand
GTGTTGACCAGGGCGGTCGCCTCACCGGCGAGAAACCTCGGGGGGACGGGGAACAGCCCTACCGGGATCCGGTCGACGCCGGCGGTGGCGCGCTCGTCCAGGGCGGCTTGCAGCTGCCCTGGACGGCGTGTCGGTCCGGCCGGCCATGTGATCATGATGCGTGCACAGAAACGCCTGCGTCGCGTTGACGGCCTCGGCGGCCAGTTGGATGCCGTCGAGCACAAGATGTGGTGATGTGCGCAGGAGCAACGTGCCCTTACCGCTGGCTGGTTCGCCTTCCGCGCCGTTGGCGACCACCACTGCTCGAGCGCCGGCTCCGGCCACAGCGGCGAGTTTGCCGGCGACGGGGAAGGCCGCGCCGCCACGTCCGGTCAGACCGGCCGCTCCGACGGTGTCGATGAGCAACCGCGGGCTGCCGCGATAGGGCAACGGGCCGTGCACGGCGAGATGGGTGCGCAGGTCGCCGAGCACGGTGGGTGTCATCTGTGCGTTTCCTGTGTGCCCCAGC
>NZ_CAUVXO010000257.1:5677-7001 GCF_963555865.1 Protofrankia sp. Cr1 | reverse complement strand
GCTCTACAGTGATCGGGGAAGCAGCGTGTCCGTGAGCGTCCGGCCCAGCCAGGTCTCGTACTGTTCCGCGGTCCACTGCCAGATCACGCGCAGCATGTGGTGAACCTCCGGCGCGGTGAGCGTCCAGATCACCGCGGCTGCCTGATCGACCGGCATCCCGTCACGCAGGGGTCCGCGTTCAGAGATCCAGAGTGCCACGGTCGTCATCGTCTGCCGCCGCTGACCGAGCTGCTGGTTCTCCCGGAAAGCCGCCATTTCACGGTCGGTGGCGGCCGCACCGCGCAGGATGTCATCGAGGGGCCGCAGACGTTCGAGCTGGTGGGAGGCGTCCGCGGCGAACATCGCGATCTGCCGTCGTTGATCGGTTTCCTGGCGGATCGCGGGCGGTTCCACCCGGCCCGGCATCGCGTGATCCCGGATGTCATCCGCATGTTGCGTGCCGCTGAGGCCTAGCAGTTCCTTGAGCAGCCCACGCTTGGACCGGAAGGCGTCATAAACGGTGTCGGGTGCGACACCGGCCGCCTTGCTGATTGTGCTGATCGTCGTTGGTGCGTAGCCCTGCGCACGGAAGAGCTCTCTGGCCGCTTCCAGGATGCGTAGCCGGGTCTGACGAGCCTGCTCGGTGCGAAGCGGGGAGCGGTACCTGCGGTGCCTGGCGGGGTCAGTCATCCGGCGTGCTCCGACGATGTCCAGTAACGCTGGAGTCAGCTGGAGGACCCACCGAGCGGAGCCGGCCGCGGGTCGTCGCGGCACGGCGTCAGCCGCTCGGTGGTCAACCAACATCGGCCACCATTTAGCAATTTATAGCCCAATTTGGACTATAACGTAATCTGCCCTGGTGTCGGCGCCAAGTCAAACAGTTGCGGGTGCAGGCCTGCCGGGTGCAGGCCTGCCGGATGCGGCCAGGTGTCGTGAGCCGACCAGCCTCGGCTCCGTCTCTCGTACCTCTGTCGTCACTTATTCCTTACGGAAGGTGATGATCGCGCCGTTGGCCGAGCCGACGCCGGCCGCGTCGATGGTGCCGGTCACGCCGTGACCGCTGAATCCCATGGCCGTGGCCAGGCCGGGTATCTGGTTGTCGCTGGTGATGGTGTAACCGGCCGCTGGCAGCGCCGTGCGGTAGAACTTCGCCACCGCCGTGTCGGACACGCCGGTCAAGGCCACGGTGGACTGGCTGGTGCCGGCCGTGCCGCCATTGACCTTGGCGCCCGGCGGGATCGGGAAGCCGGCCGGTACGTTCGGCTCCTTGAGGGCATCGGCCCCGTCGGTCACATGCTGGCCACCGGGCAGCGATGTCGGAAAGGCCGTCGGCAAGCTTGTCGGC
>NZ_CAUVXO010000257.1:0-5230 GCF_963555865.1 Protofrankia sp. Cr1 | reverse complement strand
GCCTGCGCCCGCGGCTGCCGCCGCCATCCGGTACCGGCCGGATCGGGCCGAACCTGCCAGACCCTCGCGAGCGCCCAACCTGATCTCCCCCTTCATGGACCCGGGGACGTAGACACGCGATGCGTGACCGCCCCCCGGTCACCTGGATCCGCCGGCCGGACCAGTGTGGCTTTCACCACTGGTGCCGGTCACCACACCATAGGCGGCACATCCGACAGATCGCCCCGGTTGTCGTCGGGCTGTCAGCGCCGAAGGCCCCAGTCCCCAGTCCCCAGTCCCGGAATACGGACGGGATCCTGTCGGTCTGGCGACACGGGAGCGCCGGGTGCGACCCCCGGAGTCGTTTCACACCGGGCAGCTTCATGGGTAAACGCGTGCGGTCGCTGGGATGTGCCAGCTCGATTCGGGCCCGGTAGCCGCGGTGGACCTCGTGAACATGATGGAAACGGCAGCGTCCGACACGCCCCCAGCCATCCCGGAGCGGCTTCTCGCCGGTACTGTGATGTGCCGTGGCAGTGAGCAACAATGCGGTCGCCGGGGTGGTTCTCAACTACCTTGAGGAAAACCCGGGCGAACTTGAGACGGTGGGCCCCCTGGTGCTGGCCGCGATGGCCGGGCCGAGTTCGGTGACCGATCGCGCTACGATGCCGGGGCATGTCACGTGCCGTGCGGTCGTGGTCACATCCGACTGGCGGGTGTTGCATATCCACCATCGGCGCCTGGCCCGCTGGCTGCTTCCCGGGGGGCATGTCGAGGCAGTCGATCGGTCCCTGTTCGGCACAGCACTGCGTCAGCTTGCCCGGGAGACCGGAATCGCCACGAACGTTGTGATTCCGGACACTGCCCGACCGGTGGATATTGAGGCGCACATCATCCCGGCGGACAGTGCCTGGGATGAACCTGCCCATATACACTATGATGTTCGTTTTGTTCTACATGTTCCAGATGTAACGGTGTGTCTACCTTCAGGGGAGATCTCCGATCACCGATGGATACTCCTCGAGGAACTCCCCGGCATCCTGGGGGACAAGCTGCGCGTCCACAGCGCCCGATCCGGGTGGGCGCGCGTCAGCCGCTGAAGCGGGCGATGGCGCGCATCTTGTTCATCGCGTCCAATGCGGCCACCTTGTAGGACTCGGCTAGTGTCGGATAGTTGAACACGGCGTCGACCAGGTAGTCGATCGTGCCGTCACAGCCCATCACGGTCTGGCCGATGTGGACGAGCTCGGTGGCACCGGTGCCGAAGACGTGTACGCCGAGCAGTTTGCGGTCGATTGAACTGACCAGGAGTTTCAGCATGCCGTAGGAATCTCCGACGATCTGGCCTCGGGCCAGCTCCCGGTAGCGGGCAACCCCCACCTCGAACGGCACGGCCCGTTCGGTGAGCTCGTCCTCGGTGCTGCCGACATAGGAGATCTCGGGGATGGTGTAGACACCGATGGGCATCAGGTCGTGCCGCATCACATGAACGTCCTCGCCGCAGGCCGAGTAGGCGGCGAGCCGGCCCTGCTCCATGGATGTCGCGGCCAGGGCGGGGAAGCCGATGACATCCCCGACTGCGTAGATGTGATCCATCTCGGTCCGGAAATCCGAACCCACCTTGATCCGACCGCGGTTGTCGGCGCTCAGACCCGCGTTGGCGAGGTTCAGCGCCGTGGTGAGCCCCTGGCGACCGGCCGAGTACATGACGGTGTCCGCGGGCAGCCTCTTGCCGCTCTCCAGCAACGTCAACGTCCCGCCGTTGTGGCGTCCCACCGACACCACCGACTCGCGGAATCTGAATGTTACGGCAAGGTCTCGCAGATGATATTTAAGAGCTTCGACTACCTCGACGTCGCAGAAGTCGAGCATCCGGTCCCTGCGTTCGACCACTGTCACCTTCGTACCGAGCGCCGCGAACATGGATGCGTACTCGATACCGATCACACCGGCACCGACCACAACCATGGAGCCGGGAATCTTGTCGAGGGCCAGGATCTGGTCACTGTCGACCACGGTGCGGCCGTCGAAGTCGACCGTGTCCGGCCGGGCTGGCCGCGTTCCGGTCGCAATGATGATCTTTTCCGCGTGGACCCGCCGCTCGTCGACCTCGTCGGAACCCTTGATGCTGATTGTGTGCGCGTCGATGAAGCTCGCCGTACCGATGAGCAGGGTGACCCGGTTGCGGCTGAGCTGGCTGCGAATGACGTCGATCTCACGTCCGATGACATGCTGCGTGCGTGAGGACAGGTCGCCGACCGTAATGTCGTCCTTGAGTCGGTAACTCTGCCCGTACATCTCCCGCTGAGTCATGCCGGTGAGGTAGAGCACAGCCTCGCGCAGCGTTTTCGACGGGATTGTGCCGGTATTGATACAGACTCCGCCGACCATGTCACGACGGTCGACGATCGCCACCCGACGGCCCAGCTTAGCGGCGGCGATAGCCGCTTTCTGCCCACCCGGACCCGACCCGATGACGAGGAGGTCGTAATCGTACATCGTCACCTCCTCACGTAAAAGCCCCACGATCGATTACTGTGAGGCTATCCGGCCGGGAGGCCCGCGACACCTCAATCGCCAGGTTGTTACTTCTTCTTCGCGGGGGTCCTTCGCACCGGCGGGCAGCACAGCCCATTTCGGGTGATGACATGGACGCGCTCGGTGTTCACGGGTCGGGGCGGGGGGATCCGTCCGGAGCAGCCGAAAAAATCTTCCGACTGCCCGTAACCTCCACCGGATCGTGTCGTTGAACCGGGTGCGGGGGTCGTGGGGGCTTGCTGGGGGGTCTTCCACGGCCCCCGCCGTTCGCCGGCCACGAACGGTCCGGCGCCTTCCCGGCCGCTGTGATCGCACCGGTGCGGGGTCCGAGCGGGCGCTGACCCGGAGGAAATGTTCGGACCGGAAATCGGCGAGGGTATATCTCCCTTGGGGTTTCTACGGGTGAGTCGTGGGGCCGAAGAGTGCGCGATCATGTTTTTCGCGCACTCGGAGGCCTTGGGGTTTCTACGGGTGAGTCATTGACAGGACGTCCAGCGCGGCGTCCAACTGCTCTTCGGTGAGTGTGCCGGCGGCCACATAGCCGCGTTCGAGGACAACCTCCCGGATCGTCTTCTCCTCAGCCAGGGACTGCTTGGCCACCTTGGCGGCCTCTTCGTATCCGATATAGCGGTTGAGCGGCGTCACGATGGACGGAGAGGACTCGGCAAACCGCCGGCAGCGCTCGACGTCCGCCACGATGCCGTCCACGCAACGGTCCGCAAACAGTCGACTGATGGTGGACAGGATATGGATCGACTCAAGCAGGTTCCGCGCGATTACAGGCAACATCACGTTCAGTTCGAAGTTGCCCGCGGAGCCACCGAACGCAACGGCCGCGTCGTTACCGACGACCTGCGCGACAACCTGGCACACGGCCTCGGGGATGACCGGGTTCACCTTTCCGGGCATGATCGAGGATCCTGGCTGGAGGTCGGGCAGGCGGATCTCCCCGAGTCCCGCGCGCGGACCCGACGACGCCCACCGCAGGTCGTTGGCAACTTTGTAGAGGGACAGCGCGATCACCCGCAGCACACCGGACGCCTCGACCAGAGCGTCCCGGGACGCCTGGGCCTCGAAGTGGTTGCGTGCCTCCGACAGTGGCAGGCCGGTGGACGCGACCAGCTGCTCGATGACCGCCGCGGCAAAGCCCGGCGGGGTGTTGATGCCGGTGCCCACAGCGGTGCCACCCAGCGGCAGCTCACCGATCCGCGGCAGTGCGCCGTGCAGGCGCTCCACGCCGTAGCGGACCGCGGCCGCGTATCCGCCGAACTCCTGCCCGAGGGTCACCGGCGTTGCATCCATCAGGTGCGTGCGCCCGGACTTCACGACCTCGGCGAACTCGACGCTCTTGCGCTCCAACGACGTGGCCAGATGGGCAAGCGCGGGGATGAGGTCGTGGACGATCGCCTGCGTCGCGGCGACATGGATCGAGGAGGGGAACACGTCATTGGACGACTGCGAGGCGTTGACGTGGTCGTTGGGGTGCACCGGCCGGCCGAGCCGCTCGGTGGCGAGCGTCGCCAGCACCTCGTTGGTGTTCATGTTGGATGACGTCCCACTGCCGGTCTGGAATACGTCGATCGGGAAGTGCTCGTCGCAGCGCCCGTCGATGACCTCCACGGCGGCCGCGCAGATCGCAGCGGCGATCTCCGGGTCCAGGACTGCGAGCGTGGCGTTGACGGTCGCCGCGGCTGCCTTGATCTGGGCGAGCGCGGCGATGTGGGCCCGGGAGATCCGCTGGCCCGACACGGGGAAGTTCTCGACCGCACGCTGCGTCTGCGCCCGCCACCTGGCTGTGGCCGGCACCCGCACCTCGCCCATTGAGTCGTGCTCGATGCGGTAGTCCTGCTCGCTCATGTGCTCCCGCTCCCACCGGTCGTTACCCGTTCGACGGCTACCTTCCGTCCTGGAGGTTAGGGCCTGGCCGGGCCACGTGATCGAAGATCCGCCGGACAGATCGGAGCCGCCATCCGCCGCGTGGGCACGGAGTGGGCCGGGAGTGTGCAGGGCGCGCCGGTCGGGCCACTGACGGAGGCGTCGGCGGGTAGATGGTATTGATCATGATGAGATCGATCACAATTGCTCAGGCCGACCGGGCTGGTGACCCGATGTGTCGTTCATGAATCATCGACCGGACACATGTAGGCCAAATTATTTATCCGTTCGCACTGTTCGGCTGGCTGGTCAAAACGGCGCGATCACGCCTTTTCGGGTGGGGTGGACACTGGAACAACTGTCCGGCAGTTGTCGTTCCCGGCGTCGCACAGATCTCCCCGGGTTCGGCATCGTCTGGTGCTATCGTTGGCATCGACGCGGTGAATGGTAACGCGGTAAATGATAACGCGGAGAATGGTAACGCGGGGAACAGCTTCGCGGTAACGACTGGGTCGGCCGCCTGGACAGGTGAGATGGCGGCGGTCATGCGTTCCAGTCTCCGTTGTTTGCTGGCGTGCCTCGCGGCTCTGGCCGTAGTGTCGGCCACCAGTGCGTGTGGGCATGGGGATTCGGCTGTACCGGGCAGTAGTTCGGTCACCGTCCCGGGCACGTTGGATGCTTCGGTCGCGATGGTGTCGGCTGCCGCCGGGCCGCCCCTCGCCAGAGCGCTGGGTCTTGCCGGGCGCAGGGCGATCGCGTCCGTGTCCCCGACCAGCGGCTCCTCGACCGGCGACCCCGCGACCGGCGACCCCGCGACCAGCGGTTCCCCGACCGGCGG
>NZ_CAUVXO010000256.1:6639-8433 GCF_963555865.1 Protofrankia sp. Cr1 | reverse complement strand
CGCGCCGCGGCGTACCACCCCACGAGAGGGAGACCAGACATGGACAACCCGTTCGCACCGGACCTGCTGATCGAGGAGGACGGTCCGGTCCGCATCGTGACGATGAACCGGCCCGAGGCGCTCAACGCGTTCAGCCCGAGCCTGCACGCGGCCGTCGCGAAGGTGTGGCGGCACGTGGCCGACGACCCTGACGCGCGGGCGGTCGTGTTCACCGGAGCCGGGCGCGCCTTCAGCGCCGGCGGGGACATGGAGCTGTTTCGGGTCATCGCGAAGGACCGAGAGCAGCGGCGCCGGCTGCTCGACGAGGCGCGGACGGTCGTCCTCGAGCTGATCGAGTGCCCGCTGCCGGTGATCGGCGCGGTAAACGGGCCGGCGATCGGGCTGGGCTGCAGCCTCGCGGTCCTCTGCGACCTGATCGTGATGTCGGAGCAGGCCTACCTGTCGGACCCGCACGTCTCGGTCGGGCTGACCGCCGGCGACGGTGGGGCGCCCACCTGGCCGACGGCAATGAGCCTGCCGCGGGCCAAGGAGTACCTGTTCACCGGCGATCGCATCACCGCCGAGACCGCACTCCAGCTGGGCATCGTCAACCGCGTCACCCCGGCCGAGACGACCCTGGCCACCGCCCTCGAACTGGCCCACCGCCTCGCGCAGCAGCCGCCGCAGGCGCTGCAGAGCACGAAGCGCGCGGTCAACATGCACCTGCGCCGGGCCGTGGACGGCGTCCTGGAGTACGCGCTGGCGGCCGAATACCACTCCTTCGACACCGACGAGCACCACGAAGCCGTCTCGCGCTTCCTATCCCGATAGACCCATCCCCAGCCCCGCCCCCGCGCTCTCCGCAGCCCGTTTCGGGTCAGAGTGGGCGGTGGAAATGCAACCGGCGGCGCTCGTGAAGAGAGGTGACGGCGTGACGGTCCATCTGCGGGCTCTGGCGACCCATCTGCCAGCGTGGGGAACCGTCCGGATCCGGCTGGGCGGCCCGGACGAGGACGCGGTGACCCTCGCGGTGGCCGCCGGCCGCGCTGCCCTGGCCGCGGCCGGCGACACCGGGCAGGCCTGCGGGGTTGACCGGGCCGGCCCCACCGACAGCGCCGGCGCGGCTGACACGGCAGGTGAGGCCGGCTGGGCCGACCTGGTCGAACGAGTGGTTCTGGTCACTCGGGATGTGCCGTTGCTGGAGGGCGGGAGCACCGCCGTGCTGCTGGCGGGGCTGGATCTGCCGGACAGCGTGCCGGCGGTCCAGATCCTCGGCGGTGCGCCGGCCGCGCTCGACGCGGTGACCGGCGCCCAGCCGGGCACGCTCGTCATCGGGGTCGACGTCGCCGGCGCGGCGGGGGCTGGAGCCGGGGCGGCCCTGGTCGGCGACGCGGGCACGGCGTTGCGGCCACTCGCCCGCTGTGACCGCAGCCTGCCCGTCCTCGTCCGGGACGATCACGGCCGGGTGTCGGACTATGCCGACACCCGGCTGCTGCGTGACCGCGGGGTGCACGCGAACCTCGCCCGGCTTGCGTTGCCGGGCAGGCCGATCGCCGTCGCCGGACTGACCGGCAACGAGGCGAAAGCCGTGACGGCGGGTGGGGCGGGCAGTACTCCGGCGCCGACTACCGGGGCCAGCGCGGTGTTCTTTGCGCTGGCCGGCGTGATCGGCCAGGCCGAAGCCGGGCCGCTCCTCGCGGTGGAGCAGGCGACGCTCGTGGCCGCGGCCGTCGAACCCGCGCCGGCAACGGCGACGGCAGCCACCGCCGCGCCCCAGACCCAGACCCAGACTCAGACCGCGGCCCAGGCCCCGGC
>NZ_CAUVXO010000256.1:3760-6176 GCF_963555865.1 Protofrankia sp. Cr1 | reverse complement strand
TCCGACCCGGACCGCGCTCGCGGTCCACGCGCCCGCGCCGCGCGCCCTGCCGATCCGGCGGATGTCCTCCGAGGCCCAGATCGCGATCTCGTTGCCGGCCTACGAGCGGGCTTTCGACGCCAAGGTCCGGCTCCGCGCCGGCCGGTGCGGCACGTGCGGGACATTGTCCCTGCCACCCCGGTCACGGTGCCTGGAATGCGGCATGGAGGGTTCCCCTGAGCTGGTGGCGCTGCCACGGGAGGCAACCGTCTACTCGGCGGTGACGATCAACGTTCCGGTCCCCGGGCTGGCCACCCCCTACAGCCTGGCTCTGGTCGAGCTGGGCGATAGCGGCGTCCGGTTGCTGACCCACGTCACCGACGCCGAACCTGGAGCGGTCGCGATCGGTGACCGCGGCCGCGTGCTGCTCCGTCGCGTCGCGATCCGAAGCGGAGTGCCGGACTACGGGTACGCGTTCGCCCCGTCCAAGCCCACACCCGAACCCGAACCCGAACCAGAGCCGGCGGCCGCGGAGGCATCTGCGCCCTTGCCGGTGCCCGCAACACTCAAGCCCACATCGAGCGCCGGTCCGGTCTCCAGGGAGGTCGAGGGATGAGAAAGGTAGCGATCGTCGGGGCGGGGATGACTCCGTTCGGGGAGCACTTCGACCTGGGTATCAAAGATCTCCTCCCGCTCGCGGTGACGGAGGCGCTGGCGAGCGTCGACCGTGGGCTCGACCGGACGGCGATCGACGCCGCGTGGTTCGGCGAACTGTCGACCACCGACGGCTTCCCCTCCGGGGTACTGGCCGATTCCTGCGGCCTGCTCGACATCCCTGTGACCCGGATCGAGAACGCCTGCGCGACCGGCAACGACGCGCTGCGCAACGCGTTCTTCGCCGTCGCCAGCGGGCATGTCGACGTCGCGCTCGTCGTCGGCGGCGACAAGGTGCGCGAAACCTCGGCCCGCGCCACCTTCTGGGACTGGATGGCGATGACCCGCGACATGGCCTGGGACTACCCGCTCGGCCTGGTCGCGCCGGCCAACTTCGCCCTGCACGCGGCCCGTTACCTGTACGAATCCCCGGCGACCCGGGAACACATGGCCATGGTCGCGGTGAAGAACCACCACAACGCCGTGACCAACCCGAAGGCACATCTGCGCTTCGAGATCACGATGGAGCAGGTCCTGGCCGCGCCGATGGTCGTCGCCCCGTTCGGGCTGTACGACTGCACCCCTCAGAGCGACGGTGCGGCCGCCCTGGTCATCGCCGGCGAGGACGTCGCCGACCGCTACACCGCGCACCCGGTCTGGGTGCGCGGTGTCGGGCTCGGCCTAGACAGGATCATGCACCAGCACAAACGGGACATGACGACCTTCCCGGCAACGGTGAAGGCGGCGAAGCAGGCCTTCACGATGGCCGGCCTCTCCCCCGCCGACGTCGACGTCGCCGAGGTCCACGACTGCTTCTCCGCGGTCGAACTGATCAGCTATGAGGACCTCGGGTTCTGCGACCGGTTCGGCGCGGCCGAGCTGGTCTCCTCCGGCGCGACGACGCTGCAGGGCCGCATCCCGGTCAACCCGAGCGGAGGCCTCAAGGCCAAGGGCCACCCACCGGGCGCCACCGGCGTCGCCCAGTGCGTGGAGCTGGTCGAACAGCTTCGCGGCGAGGCGGCGAACCAGATCGACCGGGCAAGGGTGGCACTCGCGCACAACATCGGTGGGCCGACGGCGGTGTCAGCCGTCACGCTGCTGTCCACCGACCGTGGCTGACCAAGGGGCCACCGACAGTGGCTGACGCCGGGACCGCCGCGCTGCGGGACCTCATCCGCGCCGGCTCCCGGATCGCGATCGCCGACGGCGTCGGCGCCCCCCGCGCCGTATCCGCCGAGCTGAGCGCGCTCGCCCGCGGGTACGGCGACGTATCGCTGCTGCTGGGCTGGGTGCCGGCCGCCGACCCCGGGCTTGATCTCACCGCGTTCGCCGAGGTCCGGGCGCTGATGGGTGGCTGGGGGTTGCGCCGCGCGATCGACACCGGCCATGTGCGCTACCTGCCCGTCGCCTTGGGCGCGACTCCGGCATTGGTCCGCGGCCCGCTGCGCCCCGATGTGCTCGTCGCCGCGCTCGTCGAGGTACCAGGCGGTTTCGCGTTCGGTAGCGAGGTGTCCTGGATGCGGGCCGCCGTCGGCGCCGGCACCGTCGTCGCGGCCGTCGTCAACGACGCGCTACCACGGGCCGACGCGGGCCCACCGCTACCGGCTGACCAGGTGGTCGTCGTCGCCCGCGCCAACCAGCCGCCGCTGGAGATCCCGCCCGCGCGGATCGGTCCGGAACACGCGGCGATCGCGCGGCATGTCGTGACGTTGATTCCCAGCGGTGCACGGGTGCAGGTCGGACCCGGGCCGCTCGGCGCCGCCACCCTGGACGCGCTGCGGGT
>NZ_CAUVXO010000256.1:2777-3268 GCF_963555865.1 Protofrankia sp. Cr1 | reverse complement strand
TCACCCATGACGCCCACCGGCTGTCCACCGGGATACCGTTCATCGCTGTCAACACGGCTCTCGAAGTGGATCTCGACGCGCAGGTCAACGTGGAAGGCACCGCGGCATCAACTCTCGGCGGCATCGGCGGGCACCCCGACTTCGCCGCCGGCGCGGCCCGTTCCGACGGGCTATCCGTGATCGCCGTCCCGACCCGGCATGCCAGGAGGTACACCCTGGTCGACCGGCTCAGCCGGCCGACGAGCACGCCGGCCCACGACGTCGACGTCGTGGTGACCGAGCAGGGGGCGGCTGATCTCCGCGGCCTCGACCGGGCCGAACGCCGCAACGCGCTGCTCAGACTGTGGGGACGCCAACCGTGAAACCGCAGGTAGAAATACCACCGGTGAGGCAGTCATGGCCGGTAACACCATCGGCAAGGGAACCATGAAAGTGAGTACCGTGAGTCAGAGCACCGCGGGTGAGCGCACAGCGGGTGGACGCACAGCGGG
>NZ_CAUVXO010000256.1:0-2364 GCF_963555865.1 Protofrankia sp. Cr1 | reverse complement strand
GCCACGCTGCCGAACGAACGGCTCATGGCCGAGGAATTCGGGGTAGGCCGGACAACGATCCGGGAGGCGTTGCGCCTGCTGGAAACCCAGGGCGTCATCCGGATCAAACCAGGACCGGGAGGCGGGCCCCAGGTTCGCCGCCCCCGCCCCGACGACCTCGTCGGCGCGATGACCCTGATCCTGCAGTTCCTCGGAGCGACACTCGACGAGGTCGCGGTCACCAGGGAAATCATCGAAACGGCGGTCACGGCAATGGCCGCCGAACACGCGACGCCCGACGACCTCGCCGGCCTGCAACAGACCATCGACACGATGCGGGCCAACCTCACCGACGACGCCGTGTTCTACCCCCAGAACGACGCCTTCCACGCCCAGCTCGCCCGAGCCTGCGGCAACACCGTCCTGCTGGTCATCGCCGAAACACTGGAACGGATGACCGCGAACACCAGCACCGAGGTCGAATACCCCGCGCGCACCCGGGCCCGCATCGCCGACGCCCACCAACGGATCGTCGACGCGCTCCAGGACCGCGACATCCGCGGCGCAGCCGACGAAGCGGACGAGCACATGGGCGAGTTCCGCCGCTACGCCCGCCGGCACTACCCCCACCTACTCAACGAACCCGTCCGCTGGACCTCCAACGACCGCTAACCGCCGGCCGGCCACCCGCTGCCCGTAAGAGGTCGCGGGTGGTACCAGCTGTTCTTCACCCTCACCAACAAGCTGTCCTTCCACGGTGCGCTGGCCAGGCCGATCCTGGACACCGACTACATGACCTACGCGCAGTGGATCAGCGAGACCAACCTCCACGCCGTCGAAACCATCGCCGAATACCTGGGCGGACCGGCGGTGGCTGCGCCACAAGTACTGGACGAACCTCGACGACACCCTCCCCTCGGAGATCGCCCGGAAGAACATGCGGCTCTGCATGATCGAAGAACCGGTCCGGTTGAAATATCCGCACGTCCAGTTGACGTCACGGCGCTACGGGCTTCGGATACCGCGCGGAGGGAAAAGGTAGTCGGGTCTGTCAATCTAACGGCTCTGCCAAGATTCCGGTTTGCGCCACGAGGCGCTGGTGCGCCGTGAGGCGCTGAGGATCGAAGGACGTGCGAGACCTCCTCGCTGGGCTGTCGCAGCAGTCCGGTGGGAGCTGAGCGCAGTCTGACCCGGGAGACGCCGGGGAGGGTGGGAGCAGCCCTGACAAAGCCGGGACGTGTCAGCACCGCCAGATGGCGCGGGTCCGGCGAGCGAGACGGAGAGGAGTACGCGAGGAACCGGCGTTTACGTCCCTCAACCTTGGCACCAGCTCCAACCTGGTGGATATGGGCCGGACGCAGTGCGTCCCTCTGTTTACCGTTACGGAGAGAACTCCGGTGAGGTTTACAGAAGCTGACCCGGAGGCCATGGGGAAGGTCTGCGGCGTACCCATGGCGAAGCTGCTGGGACACAGCCGGGCTCCTACTCCGACAAACGAAGCACAGTGAACGTGGGAACCACCTCGCACGGGTTCCCGGCCGGGTAGGCAGCCAGCCGTCCGTCCGGGATAGGCGCACCGACTGCCGAACCGGTGAGGTGGGGCAGAGCCGCCGTATTACTCCGAGCCAGGGAGAGCCTGTGCACATGGGGAAGGGCGGCAGCGGTATCGAGAAGGGATGGATACTGTGATGCCGGAAGATGCACCGCCGAATGGCGGTGCGCCGTGCGAGGGCGACCGTGAGGTCGCGCTCGTGCGGGTATCGGGGCCTTCACCGTTGGGCGGCGGTTGATCCTAGCCGCCGGTTCGATGACCTGTTCAACTTCGTGTATGACCCGGCGACGCTGATCGTGGCGTTTACCCGGGTCGCGGGCAACCAGGGTGCCCGGACCGCCGGGATCGACGGCCTGAAGGTCGCCGATATCCACGAAGCCGGGGTGCCCGGATTCCTGAACGACCTGCGTGCCCAACTGAAAGGAGGAAAGTTCCGGCCGTTGCCGGTACGGGAGCGCATGATCCCGAAGCCGGGCGGTTCGGGGAAGGTCAGGCGGCTGGGAATTTCGACGGTCGCAGACCGGGTCGTTCAGGCCGCGCTGAAACTGGTGCTGGAGCCGATCTTCGAGGCTGACTTTGAGCCCGTGTCGTATGGCTTCCGGCCCCGGAGGCGGGCTCAGGACGCGGTGGCCGAGATCCACTTCTACGGAACCCGGGGTTATCACTGGGTACTGGACGCGGACATCGAGGCATGCTTCGACGAAATCGGGCATATCGCTTTGATGGACCGGGTCCGGCGGCGGGTCAAGGACAAACGAGTCCTGGCGCTGGTCAAGGCGTTCCTGAAGGCCGGGGTCCTCACGGAACTTGGCGAAAACAGAGAGACGCACACC
>NZ_CAUVXO010000255.1:6808-7675 GCF_963555865.1 Protofrankia sp. Cr1 | reverse complement strand
TCCCCGCGCAGCCTAACTAAGCGGCATTGCGCTATGGACTGGAGCCCGTCGCCGGTTCCGTGCCTGACGTAGATAACGACCGGCACGGCACCGGAAACGGTGTTCGCCGCCGCCTTCTCGGCGGCCCGTCGGACTGAAAATGGGCGCGGCATACCGACGCTCCTTTCTCCGGTGGTTGACGGCGGCCCGCACGAAGGGAGGGTTGGTACGGGTGTCAGGCCGCCTTTTTCGGCACCGTGTTCGGTGCCCCTTTCCTTTCCCACTGTAGGACGAGTTCGGCTAAAGCGGACACGGCGGCGTCGTATTCCTCGGCGGTCATTTCGACGGTCTCGACCCGCTCGCTTTCCACCTGACGGGACACGTCCCGCCGTCCGGTGGAGCGCGGTCCGGAATCGTCCGTGGCGGGCGTGCGGCTCACGCCGTCCCCGTTTCGGGGCGAGGGTGCCGTCACGACGAGAACTCCTGACCGCCGTGCCGCGATCCGCCGGCCGGCGCGCTCCGCCGGGGGGATCGATAAGGGTGTCGCAGGAGTGTGGTCACGCGATCGCCCCGTGGTGTCCGTTGTCGGTTCCCGGGTCGGTCGGGGGGTCGGCGGGGAACTCCCAGGGCGGCAGGTGCGGGCTGAGGATCGCGGTCCCGGGGGTGGCGAGGAGCTGGGCGCGGAAGAACGTCTGCCCGTCGATGATCGGCTGGTGGGCGTAGGGGCAGACGACCCACCGCTCGGGTGGGACGGGCTGGCCGGCGCTGGTGCGGCCCCAGACGGTGGCGCCGGTGTAGACGGGATTGTCCAGGACACGGCCGATCGCGGTCGAGGTCCACGGCCGCGGCACGCCCGTGGCGGGGTCGGCGACGTCGAAGTACAGGTCC
>NZ_CAUVXO010000255.1:5267-6642 GCF_963555865.1 Protofrankia sp. Cr1 | reverse complement strand
TGGACGCTGCGCAGGCGGGTGGCGATGGAGCTGGGGGTGAGCCGGTCGTCGACCCGCCACCGAAAGATCGTCGCGACGACGGCCGCAGGTGCCGGGTCGAGCACGAGGCGGACGCGGCGGCGGGGCTGGCCGTCCGGGTCGAGCACGGTGACCCGGTGAGGCAGGTAGCCGAAGGGCACCGGGCCGAGGTGGAAGCCGGCTCGAACGAGGTCGATCTGGGCGACGCGGGCGCGTTCGGTGGTCCAGGCGTGGTGGGCGGCGAGCAGACGGGCTTGGCGGGCGGCGCGGGGGTGGGTGAGGCGCCACCACCAGCCGGGCCGGCTCGCCGGCTCCGTCGGGGCAGGTGGCAGGGCGGGGATGGGCAGCAGGTCAGACATGGGGGCTCCAGCCAAAGAAGGCGAGCGGGAGGAAGCGGGGAGGACCGGTCGCGGCGCGTACAGGCAAGGGCACGGTCTGCGAATGGTGATCTAGGCGGCCGAGCGGTCCGATGTGACGCTGTCGAGGGCGGCGTGCGGCGCCGGTGCGAGGGGCGGCGGGTCCGGTGTTCTTGGTTCTCGTGCTCGCCCGCCGTCGCGACGGAAGATGATCACGTCCTGGTGGACCGGGTAGGCGCGGGCCCGCGCGGGCGGGCGGGCCGTGCCGAGCAGCCGGGTATAGGGGACGGCGGTGAGCGCGACGCAGCGTTGCACCGGGCGCCATCCCGCGTCCCGGCCAGCGGCGGCGACCTCGCTGGCCAGGTCCACCCCGGCGACGTGGTACGCGGCGACGACGACGAGGTGGCCGCCGGGCCGGGGCAGATCCCGGTAGCTGGCGAGGCGGGCACGCAGCCGGGCGCCGGCCGGACCGCCGGGGTCGGCGGGGTCGTCCGGCGGTCCGATCGCGGTCAGGACCAGGTCGATCGGTCCGAGTCCGGTCCAGGACCGCCTATCGGGCAGCTCGTCGAGAATCATCCCGTCACCCGGTGCGCCCTGGGCCTTCACTGCCGTCAGGGCGGCGCGGGCCGCCTCCCATCCATCGGGATCGCGGCTGATGCCGACGGCGTGGCGGCGGGCGCGGACCGCTTCGGCGACGACGGTCCCGGGCCCGCAGTCGGGGTCGCAGACCGTGTCCCCGGCCTGGCTGTAGATGGCGACGGCGTAGGCGGCGACCTCCGGCGAGACCGCTCCGCCTGCGTGGGGTGGGACGGGTGGGTAGCCGCCGGCTGTGTGCTGGGCGGCGACGCTGCGCCGGCCGGTGGGCCAGACCGTCGCCCACCGGCCGTCGCGGCGCCACGTCTCGGGCTCGGCAGTCACCGGGCCTCACTCCAGAGCGGACCCGGGGCGCCGCGTAGTACGACATCACCGGGGTTCGTTAGTGCTCCGTGGTCGGTGCTGCC
>NZ_CAUVXO010000255.1:0-4856 GCF_963555865.1 Protofrankia sp. Cr1 | reverse complement strand
GCTGACCAGGGGGTTCCGACCCGCCCGCGCCGCGCGCGCCTTGTTGACATGGCCTCGGTTTTCCTGAAGGTTTCTCATGTCAGGTGCTCTCTCGGCGGTCTGGGTGAAGGTGAGGGGGCTGGGTTGGCGCTCGCTGCGGTCCGCGACCTGCGGGACCAGCGGCCATCGGCGGCGTCTGCCGATGAGTTGGCGATGTTCGAGACAGACGTGCTGGCGGGGTTCGTGCTCGCCCGGTCGTCGGCCGGGCTGACGGACGGGACGATCCGCGGCGACGTGGGGAATCTCGAGCAGATGCGGTCGTGGTTCGGCCGGGCGCTGTGGGAGATGGAGCCGGCCGATGCCGACGTCTATTTCGGCCGAGAGCTGCGGGGTTCGCCGAGCGGGACACGGCTGGCCAGGGCGGCGGCGCTGAGCACGTACTTCGAGTTTGTGGAGTTGCGCCACAAGGTCGAGCTCCACACGATGACCGGACGGATTGTTCAATGTCCGCTCGACGAGATGAACCGGCCGCGTGGGAGTAAAGACGCACGGCTGCGGATTCCGCCGGTGGACCGTGAGATAGCCGAGTTGTTCACAGGCTGGTCCCAGGAATTGGCGACGTGCCGGAAGTTCGCTCCCAGCGCCCGTAACTACGCCGCGTCGCGGTTGATGGCTGAGGTGGGGCTGCGGGTGAACGAGGCCCGCTCCCTGGATTTGGCGGACGTCCGATGGGAACTGGGCCGTTTCGGTAAGCTCCATGTCCGCCACGGCAAGGGCGCGCACGGTTCTGGTCCACGGGAACGAATGGTGCCGCTGATTAACCATGCGGGGCGGACGCTGCGCTGGTATATCGAGGACGTGTGGGGCCACTTCGACGAGGACCACACCCGCCCTGGCGCCCCGCTGTTCCCCTCCGAGCGCCATAACGCCGACGGAACACCCGCGCGCGTCGGCTATGACGCGCTGCGTTCGGGGCTGGCTGCCGCCACCGTCGGGTATTTGCCGACCTGGGCGGGTAGGCTGACGCCGCACGTTCTGCGTCACTACTGTGCCTCCCAGATGTATTTGAGCGGGGTCGATCTCATCTCGATCCAAGAAATGCTCGGGCATTCCTGGGTAGCGACCACGATGCGTTATGTTCATGTGCACCGCACCCGCATCGAGGATGCCTGGTCTGCCGGGCAGGAACGGGCCGCCGGACGACTGGAAGGGCTGATCCGATGAAGTGGAACCTGCGGCTCGCCGCCGCGAAACGCGACATCTGGAAGGCGTCCGAACTTCAGCGGGCGTTGGCCGAACACGGCCTGGTCATCTCCGCCGGGAAAATGTCGGGCCTGTGGTCGGGGCAACCCGTGTCCCTCAAACTCGACGATCTTGATGTGATCTGCGTCGTGTTGAACTGCGCGATCGGGGAACTGCTGATCCCCGAGCCGGTGAAGGTGACGCGACCGGGCCAGGTCGACACACCACAGGCCGCCGCCAGTTCGGCTGCCACAGTGGTGCCACGCCGCCGTGACGGCCGCTCGATGCCGCCGGTCTGATCGAATATGGCGCCCCACCCCCGGAGGTTCAACAGCGTCCCCAGGACGGTGACTACGTGTGTCTCGTGCCTGGCCTGGGGGCAGACATACTGGGACGGGATGTGCCGGGCCTGCTACGACTTCGTCTTGCCTCGCTACGACCACGGTGTCGGCCAGTGCGGAGCCTGCCGGCGACGGGAGCCGTTGAAGAAGGGCTTCTGCCGGTTGTGCTGGTGTCAGGCACGGCTGGAACGCACCACGGGCACCTACACCGTGCTGTTGCCCCACGTTCGCCTGGTCCGTCATCACCAGCTGTTCTTCGCGGACATGGCGGGCTACCGGGACACCCATACCCGCCCGCCGCGTTTCGACGCGACCGGCCGTAAACCCCCGCCCCGACCGGCGGCCCGGCCGGACACCGGCCACCTCCAGCCGGCGCTGTCCGACGAGGTGGTTCGCCGGCACTACCGGTACGGGCGTGTCGACCTGCGCCGGGAACCGGCACCGGATAACCCGTGGCTGGCCTGGGGCCTGTATCTCGCCCATAACCTCGCCGAGCAAAGAGGCTGGGGATCGTTCGTCCGAGGTGGCATGCAACGGACCCTGGTCATGCTGCTGGCCGGCCATACCGACGGAGATCTGATCCGGGTCAGCGACTTCTACGAGGTCGTCGCCGAACACACCACGAACATCGACGACACCGTCGAGATCCTCACGGTCATGGGCGTCGTCCTCGATGACCGGCAACCGGCGTTCGACCGGTGGCTGCACGCCGAACTCGCCGGGCTCCCCCCAGCGATCCGCAGGGACACCGATACCTGGGCCACGATGTTGCGTTACGGCGGCCCGCGGAACCGGGCCCGCGCGCCGGGCACCGCCGCCAGCTACCTGCACACCATCCGACCCGCCCTGACGGTCTGGTCGACCCGCTACGACCACCTGCGTGAAGTCACCCATGACGACGTCGTCGCCTATCTCGACACGCTGACCGGCTTTCCACGAGCGAGGACCACCACAGCCCTGCGGTCGCTGTTCGCGTGGGCGAAACGCGCGAACATCATCTTCCGTAACCCCGCTGTCCACCTGCGCGTCCCACAGCGGGAAGACCCGGTCTGGCAGCCCTTGCGCCCGGACGAACTCGCCCGCACGGTCACGGCGGCCACGACCGTGCACGCCCGCCTGTTCGTCGCGCTCGCCGCCGTCCACGCCGCCCGGGTCGGACAGATCCGCGCCCTGCAACTCGACGACGTCGATCTCGGTAACCGCCGCCTCACCATCGCCGGCCGCGACCGGCCACTGGACGACCTCACCCACCGGACCCTCCTGGCCTGGCTGGAGCACCGCCGCACCCGCTGGCCGAACACCGCCAACCTCCATCTGGTCATCAGCCCGTGCACCGCCGGAGGACTCGGACCCGTCAGCTACCCCTTTCTCGCCCGCCCCCTGCGCGGCCTGCCCGCCACCCTCGACCGGCTGCGGGTCGATCGCCAACTCGAGGAAGCACTCACCTCCGGCGCCGACCCGCTGCACGTCGCCGCGGTCTTCGGCGTCAGCGACGCCGCCGCGATCCGCTACGCGGACAACGCACGCCACCTCCTGGCGCGCCCTCACGAGACCGACCCGCTGGAGTCACCGCGAACCCAAGCGCCCAGACCCGGCGACGAGCCCGACGGACACTCGGGTTCCGGCTGAAAACCCTTCAGTTTCTCTGAACTCGCGGAAGTTCCGACAGTGCCGAGCAGTAGCAGGTCGGAGTGCACCCTCTGGGCCGCCACCCCCCTCGGGACGGGCGTGGCGGGCCGGTCGAGCTGGCCGAGGGGGACCTCCAGCAGCACGATGCGGTCGAGCAGCGCGAGCCCGCTGCGCCCGGCGGCGGCGGTCAGCTCGATGGTCGGGTCGATCAGCCAGCCGCCGCGGCTGTCGCTGCGGGTGACGACCGCCAGGGTGCCGTCCGGGGTCAGGAGCCCGCCCCAGGCGATGCGGGTGAACCAGCCGAGCCGGGTCGGGGCGACGACCGTGACGACGACCGCGTGGCGGTCGGCGTCCGGTCCGGGACCGGACGCCAGCCCGGGTCCGGGTCCGGACTCCGACCGCTGTGCGGTCGGGTCGGCGGGCGCGGTCCGGACCTGGACGGCCCGGCCGAGTCGAGCGACGGTCCAGGCGGTCTCGGTCAGCTCCTCGCTCGTGTCGTCATCGTCGGTGTCGTCGAGCGGCCCCGCGTCCGCCGGCGGAGGCTCGGTCAGCAGCAGGACCCGGTCACCGGGACGCGTCGCGGTGGCGACGATCCGCTCCACGGCGGCCTGGAGCCAGCCGGCCGGTCGCTGGTCGGGGTCGGTCGGCGGGCACGGCCAGACGGTCGCGGGGCGGCTCGGGGGGACGATGGGGCGGGGGTCCCAGTCATAGTCAGATGGCGTCGGCATCGGTCTCCTGCCTTTTACGACGAGGAATTCGCGGTCGTAAAAGGAGACCGGTTTTTGGGCTGTTTTTTGCCACCGAGCCCACGACTTTTTCAAGATTTTTTCCGCTGGCATCGGTCTAGTCCGAGAGGACTATTCGACGCTGGCAGATCGCTGGCAGGGGTTCGGCTGCCGGGCCGGAAAATTTTTCAAGATTTTTCTTGTGGGTGCAAGCGTGGCCTGGTCGGGCGGTGCTGGCAGCTTCTCCGTGGATGCCAGCAGACTGCCAGCGTCGTCACAGCGACGCAGGTCACAGGGCCGCTGGCAGGTCGCTGGGGCGTGCTGGCATCCCGGCCGCACACCGGACGGGTGAAAATGCCGGCGCGGGATCGCTGTGCTTGTGCTGGCTGCCAGCAGCCCCGTTGGGCATTTCCTGGGAGATCGTTCTGGCTTTTCGCTGGCATCTGTGTGGCGTCCTTCATGGTGTCCGATTCCCATGACACCGAAGGACGGCGGCAATGCCCGAAGAAACGTCTTCCCTTCCTCCGCACACGGCCAGCAAGAATGCGGCAACATGGCCCCTGGCGACCCTCCGGGACTGCTTCGCGCTGCTGGTCGCAGGCCCTGCGCCGCTGGCCCTGGACGGCACGCCGCTGCCCGGCCTGCCCGACCGGCTGGTGGCTTTGGACGAGCTGCGCGACCGGCTGCTGGCCCGATCCTGCCCGCAGGCCACCCGCGACGCCGCGTGGGCGGCGGTTATCCGCCGCTCCCGCCGGCACGGCGGCGCGTGGACGGTGGGCGCCGCCGGGATGGCGCTCCCCGCGCTGCGGGCGATCTCGGTCCGGCTCGGCGGCCACGGCGACCTCGACCCGACGGACGTGCAGGCGGAGGTCCTGACCGGGTTCCTCACCGCACTCGCCACCACCGGCCTCGACCTGCCGCGCATCGCGGTGCGGCTGCG
>NZ_CAUVXO010000254.1:6704-8637 GCF_963555865.1 Protofrankia sp. Cr1 | reverse complement strand
GGCGGTTCACCGCCTCGCTCACCGTGGACGGGCAGGGACGCACGCACGTACCGATCCCCTTCGATCCCGACGAGGTCTGGGGTCACAAGCCCCGCCACCACGTCACTGGAGTCATCGACGGGTGCCGGTTCCGCGGTGTCGTTGACGGCACGGGGCGTGTCGTTGTGCTCGGGCCGGCGTGGAACTCGCGTCGCACCTCTTCAGAACGGCTGGCCGATGTGGTGATCGAAGCGGAGGGTCCGCAACGCCATAGCTTCGCGCCTGACGTCGCGGCGGCGCTGGAGGCTTCGCCAGCGGCTGGTGCCTTCTTCGACTCGCTCGCGCAGTTCTACCGTAAGGGGTACCTGACCTGGATCGACGCGACAAGGCGTCGTCCCGACCAACGTCCGGTCCGTATCGCGGAGGTGGTCCGTCTCCTGGAGGAAGACAAGAAGGAGCGCCCAAGACCCAGAGATGCGGGGCGCCGACTCGTTCGGGACGAAAAGCTTTCCTGATGGGAACCTGAAACGTCGCCCGGTCCAGCCGGCGCTGGGGTTGCTGGTCTCTCATGAGGCCTGCGGCACTGCGTAAGATGATCGGCGTGAAGGTCGTCTACAGGATCACGTATCCGAACGGAAAGATCTATATCGGGAAGGACCTGACCGGCACACTCACGTACTTCGGGAGCGTGGACGGTCGCCGGGTGGAACAGGACTTTACGCCGGAGCAACGCCGAGACTTCACGGTCAGGAAAGAGATTCTGTGGGAGTCCGATACGGCGACCGACGCGGAGGTGAGCCGAGTCGAGGTTGCCTACATCCGGTCGCTGAGAGCGAATGACCCCCAGGTTGGCTACAATCGGTGGCCACGCTTCGTCCCCTCGAAGCGGGAGATGGCGATCAGCCAAGCCGGAAAAGGCACTTCGCTCAGATCTTGATGAGTGGCTCGGGTTCGAGGTCGTCGGTCGTGGGTGGCCAGAGCTGCGCACTCGCGGTGGGCGGTCACCGCGATGATCGAGTCCAAGGGCCCGCGTCACTATCAGACAGTCGATCACCGTCGCGGCTTACCACATGCTCGACTGCGACGAGCCCTGCCGGACTTCAGTACCAACTACATCGCCGGACGCCGCGACCCCGTCCACACGAAGAGTAGATCGGCGAGTTTATGGCGGTGCCGACCATGACGATAAATTCCGCCGCTCCCAGTGTAGGAGGTCAGCAGCGGATCACCCTATATCATGAGCTACGGTGATCAGGCCGGGACTGGGCGGAGTGATGCCTATCGGCGACGCGGTTCACTCTCGTCGCAGGTCGGCGGTGGCTCTCGTTGAACGCTTATCAGAAGATCTTGCAAGACCGATACCAGCGGATCAGGTCGACGATGATCGGCCGTCAACTGAAGAGTCATCGCGGTAACCCGGCCAAGGTTCATTGTGATCTTCTGCTGATCTTCCGGGTGGCCGGGCACAGGCACGTCCATCGCGGTCCCGTACCGTGCTGACATCACAATTTGCGCGATGTAGGGGATGGTCAATCCGGAGTAGATCAACATCTCGGCCCATAGTTCTGGCTTCTCTCCGGTCGCCGCTTCCCACAGCTGTACGGCCTTGACGCAGAACGAGATCGACGTGAGCATTGTTTCAAATTGATCATCTTGGCAGCGTTGTTCCAGTAGGCCCGTCTGATTCTCGAATGTGTCGTCGTCGCCGAGTAGGAACATGGTAAGCGTCCCGGCGAATGCCTTCGCGTTTAGGGGATCGACGACGCCGCCAGCGGCGAAGCCGTCCAGGAGTTGCGCTACTGATCGGCCCGCAGCGAGCGACACTGGATCATCGCCTACGCCGCTGAAGTCTTGGAGCCGGGTTCGGTTCAACCGCCATCCATGGGTCCCAAGCACAGAAGCTCTCGCTTCGGCAGATGCTTGCCGTAACAGCCACCATAGATCTTTCGGTCCC
>NZ_CAUVXO010000254.1:5168-6141 GCF_963555865.1 Protofrankia sp. Cr1 | reverse complement strand
AAATTCTCGTCATCGGAACCTGACCCCCGCCTGCCCTCCACGAACCAGCCGCAGGTAGTCCGGTGAAAGTCTTATGTCTCCTACGGACGGCGGGCCAAGAGCTGTGCCTGCCGGCCGCGTTCTTCGTCCACTGGTGCTCGCACCAGCTGGGCGACCTCGACAAGCCCCGCCTGCCTCACCAACCCCGCGAGGTGGTCAGGCGGCCAGCGGTAGGCGCGTGTCACCCGATGGTCGTAGGCATGCACCCCGGCCGCAGACTCGTCTGTGGCCAGGAAACCGAGCAACAGGTGGCCGCCAGGCGCCAGGACGCGGTGGACCTCGGCGAGGATGGCGGGGATGTCGGCGGGCGCGGTGTGGATGAGCGAGTAGCGGCAGAGGACACCGCCGAGCGTGCGGTCCGGCAGATCCAGCGCGGTCATCGTGCCCACATCGAACCGCAACCCTGGATAGGAGCTTCGGGCCAGGGCGACCATCGCCGCCGACAGATCCACACCGAACACGTCCAGCCCCAACCTGTGCAGGTAGGCCGTTGCATAGCCGGGCCCACAGCCAAGGTCCGCGACCGGACCGGCAAGATCGCGCACGATGTCGGCGAACGCGACCAGCAGCGCACGCTCCAACGGCTGGCGGTCGAGAACGTCAGCGAAACGCTCGGCATAGACCTCGGCCACGCCGTCGTACGCCGCCGCGACAGTAGCCAGATAGCTCGGGGCAGGCTCGGCCATGGCCGATCACCATACCCACCCAGCCACACCCCCTGCCCCTCAGCACCCAGCCACCGAAGACGATCGCAGGATCATCGGCCAGCACGCCCCAGCAACGGCGGAGCGGTAGGCCACTCGATCATCGACCCTGCCAAACAACGCGGCTGGAACCCTGCCATCTACCGGGGCCGGTCACATCATGGCGGCAAGATTCTTACCTGTCGAGCATTCATATCAACTTCCTCGCGGAGAGACGCGAGGGCCGCCAC
>NZ_CAUVXO010000254.1:4073-4769 GCF_963555865.1 Protofrankia sp. Cr1 | reverse complement strand
TACCAGTGCACTGAGCCCGGCAACGTCGTTGTGAACAAGCCGCCATGCTCGCATGTTGGGCCAGGATCGCGTGGCGCCATGAAGATCGCGAGCAAACTTGAGGCGTACCTGGGCAGGGGTCTTGCGAGTGAATGTACCATAGACTGCATAGCAGGTCCCTGATTCCATTCCCCAGCCGTCGCATTTAAAGTCACCATGCTTTCCTACCGGCCTTACTTCGGCGAAGTCATCGCCGTCAACGGCCTTCATGACCTGTTGAAACAAGCGTTGGAAACATTCACCGGACTCCTGCCCGACCAACTCCTTGAAACGCAGTTCGCCCCATAGTTGCTCGACCCAGTCCGGCAGATCCACAACCGTTCCTCTCGACGCCCCGAAACCTTCGCTGCTAACGACTATAGGACGATGAGCTGTATTAGCCGCATCGGCGGCAAAACGATGGGCAACTCGTCCGAGAGGCGGCCAGAGGGTCGTCCAGCCGAGCCAACCGGCCTATACTGAGCCGGCCGCTACCTCGATCAGCGGTCCGGCCTGGGCCCTCGGACAGCCGGGGCACGGATCGGAACGATCTTTAGTCCAGCTGCGGACGGGCTCTAAGCGCTGCCGGTTGGCGCATCTGCGGCGCCAAGGATTCGGCGGCGGGGATGGGCGGCGGTGTAGCCAGGCCAGGTGAGCAACATCGTGGGGGGCTTCCGC
>NZ_CAUVXO010000254.1:896-3872 GCF_963555865.1 Protofrankia sp. Cr1 | reverse complement strand
AGCCAGTGTGAATAAATCTGTAGGTTCTCATCTCTCATGTCCACCGGTGATGCCATGAGCTGATCGTTCATGTTCTTCTCGTCGAACTGTCCGGGCACGGTTCTCGCCGATCTGTCATTTCCCGCGCGGTCGGACCTTGCGTCAGGCGTCGATGCGGGCTGTTGGTGGTTGTCAGAACCTGCCCCGGTGGTGGCCGACGACGGCTACCCGTTCCCGGCCATGGGGGCATGCTGCGGGGTCAATGGCTGGAATCCGGACGTGGGGCTGAGCGCGGACCTGGGTCTCCGGGTTCCTGAGCGGGTTGACCAGCTGCGGGGGCAGGACGCCATGCGCGCCCTAACCCGGCGTTGAGGGCTCGGCAGCATCGCCTTACGGTCGAACTGTGATCCTGCCCAAGGACCGCGACTCCCGGTTCATCACCCTTCGCCGCGGGGGGACGCTCGTGGATTCCGACCATCGGCTCCTGGCTCTGTGGGCGGCGGTGTGCGCGGAGCACGTTCTGCACCTCTTCGAGTCGGTGCAGCCCGCGGACCCCCGGCCCCGTCAGGCGATCGAGCAGATTCGGGCATGGGCGCGCGGCGAGATCAGGATGTCGCAGTCCCGCGCGGCGGGCGGCCATGCCATGGCTGCGGCAAGGGTGTTGAGCGGAGCGGCTCGTCACGCGGCATTCGCCGCCGGTCAGGCTGGGGTGGTGGCGCATGTCCCTGCTCACGAGCTGGGTGCGGCGGCCTACGCGATCAAGGCTGTGCGTGCGGGGGCGCCGGTAGGTGAGGCTGAGAGCGTCGGCCGATTTGAGTGCCGTTGGCAGCGTGAACAGCTCCCGGATGCGATTCGCGAGCTCGTGTTGGACGACCAGCGGTTGCGCAACGAGATCTGCTGGTCGGTCTTCGACTGTTGACGGCGCTGCGATCGTCGTGGCCGCGTAGCCGGGCCGACCGAGAAGGGGCATCTTGGGTCGGCCGGTGGCATGGCAGTGGTGGCCGTGCTGCTGCGGCCGGATTTGGCTGTCGGTGGGCTGGTCCTCGGCTGGTAGGGCGGCGTTGCAGTTCGGGCGGAACTGGTAGACCGTCCGGCCCGGCATGCCCGTCGACCCACGCGACGATGAGCCGCTCGCGCTGCGCGACATCCACCTGGAGGTTGGGCGCGCCGGCGGTGGCGCCGGGCGACGAACCGGCGGCAGAGCCGGCAGGCCGTCGGGAAGCCGCCAGGTTAGGCGCCGTGGCGACGGCCACGGGCGGCGTAGCTGCGTAGCGCCCGCAGGAAGTCGATCTCGCGGAACGCGGGCCAGTACGCCTCGCAGAAGTACAGCTCGGAGTAGGCGCTCTGCCAGAGCAGGAAGTTCGACATGCGCTGCTCGCCGCTGGTGCGGATGACCAGGTCGGGGTCGGGCTGGCCGGCCGTGTAGAGGTGGCGGGCGACGTCTTCGGCGGTGAGGGTCTCGGCCAGGTCGGCCAGCGAGCCGCCCGTCTCGGCCTGCTCGTGCAGGAGGGCCCGGAACGCGTCGACGACCTCCTGCCGGCCGCCGTACCCCACGGCGAGGGTGACGTGCGCCCCGGTCGAGCAGGATCGGGTGACCTCTTCGGCGTTCTTGAGCGCGCGGGCGGTGCTGTCCGGCAGCGCGTCGAGCAGCCCGGCGATGTGCATCTGCCACGCCGGATCGGGAGTCGCGATCTTGTCGGAGACTACCTGCTCGATGACCCGCATGAGGAACGCGATCTCGGCATCGTCGCGGTGGGCCAGGTTCTCGGTGGAGCAGACGAAGACGGTCACGTGCTTGATCTCGGCCGCCTCGCACCACGACAGCACGTCCTCGACATGGTCGGCGCCGAACTTGTGGCCGAGGCTGGGATTGGCCATCCCCATCTGGCGGGCCCAGCGCCGGTTGCCGTCCATGATCAGGCCGACGTGCCCCGGTAGCTCGGCTCCCTTGAGCGACGCGCGGAGCCGACGGGCGTAGACGCTGTAGGCAAGATCGCGTATTGGCACGGCCTTAATCTATGCCCGCCTGTCCACCGGTCCCAGTCCCGCCGGTCCCGGCCCTCCGGGTTCAGTTCCCGCGGTGCTACCCGGGTCGGGACGGTGGGACAGTGGGTGCGTCCAGAGCCCGCTGCTGTCGGTCCCAGTTTGGAAGGGGCGGGGCCCACCGGTAGGGAGATGTCGGTGCGAGGATTGTGATGTGGCGGATACGGGGGCCGCGGGCGAGCCGCGGACGTGGGATTTCTTCATCTCCTACACGGCTGTGGACCGGCGGTGGGCGGAGTGGGTGGCCTGGCAGCTGGAGGACGCCGGCTACCGGGTCCTGATCCAGGCGTGGGACTTCGTGCCGGGTTCGGACTGGATGTTCGGCATGGACCAGGGAGTGAGGCACGCCCGGCGGATGGTGGCGTTGCTGTCGGCGGCCTACCTGCGTTCCGTCTACGGTGGTCAGGAATGGCGGGCCGTACGGGCAGAAGACCCGGAGGGCTTCGCGCGCAAGCTACTCCCAGTGCGACTTGAGGACTGTGACCGGCCAGGGCTGCTACACACCCTGGTTGGATTCGACTTGTTCGGTCTGCCGGCGGAGGCGGCGAGGGTCTACCTGCTCGAACAGATAGGCCATAGTCTGGCTGGCCGAGCCAAGCCTGCCGCAGCCCCGGAGTTCCCGGTTCCCCCGCGAACGGCGCCACCAGTCGCCGAACCCGTCTTCCCGCCGTCGCCGCCGTCGGTCCCTGTGGGGGCGTCTCCATTCGGCACGCTGCGCGCCACCCTGACCGGCCATACCAATTCCCTGTGCTGGGTAGCGTTCTCCCCGGCAGGGAGGCTGCTGGCCACGATCTCCGACGACACGACCGCGCGGCTGTGGGACGTGCCGGCCGGCACCCAACACGCCATCCTGACCGGCCACACCAAGTCAATGGACTCGGCGACGTTCTCCCCGGACGGAACACTGCTGGCCACCGGCTCGGTCGACGGGACCGCGCGGCTGTGGGACGTCGC
>NZ_CAUVXO010000254.1:0-522 GCF_963555865.1 Protofrankia sp. Cr1 | reverse complement strand
GACTGGCACCCCGCGCGCCACCCTCACGCTCGGCGGATCGGTGATGGGGGTGGCGTTCTCCCCGGACGGCAAGCTGCTGGCGACCGCCACCGTCTTCGTTGGCGGCTCCCCTGTCGGGACCGCGCAGCTCTGGGACGTGGCGACCGAAGCCCCGCGCGCCACTCTCGCGCACAGCAACGCGATGTGGGGGGTGTGGGGGATAGCGTTCTCCCCGGACGGGAGACTGCTGGCCACCGTCTCCGGCCAGACCGCGCAGCTCTGGGACGTCGCGACCGGCACGCCGCACGCCACGCTCAGCGGCCACACCGACAGCGTCACCTCGGCGACGTTCTCCCCGGACGGGACGCTGCTCGCCACGATCTCCAACGACAGAACCGCGCGGCTGTGGGACATTCGCGCCGGGACCGCGCGCGCTACCCTCTCCGGCCACGACGACACCGTCAAGCGCGGGGCGTTCTCCCCGGACGGGACGCTCTTCGCCACCACCTCGACCGATGAGACCGCGCGCCTGTGGGACGTCGC
>NZ_CAUVXO010000253.1:0-7111 GCF_963555865.1 Protofrankia sp. Cr1 | reverse complement strand
GCCGAGAACACCGTGACCGCCTCGACACCCGACCGGAGAAGCTGCCAGAACTCGGCCGGATTCACAGCTCCAGGGAAACGGCAGCCGATACCGACCACCGCAATTTCTTGTGCGCCACCGTCATTGGACACGAGAAGTGGTCACCTCCGATCAAACAAGTGTGACAACGCCACAAACCAAGGTGGTGCGACCAGGTGCGGTGGATCTGGCGCTTACCACGCCCGACACGGCCAGATCTACTGGACTTTCAGCGCGGTACCGCGGCCTGCGGTACCGCAGGCTCCGGTACCGGCTCGCCAATGGATTGGCGGGCAGTTGCCAGCACAGAGCCTACGAGAATCAGGACAAACGCGGCGAGGAAGGTGGGGCGCAGGGGCTCACCGAGGATGCAGACACCCGCAGTAACCGCGATGGCGGGGTTGACATAGGTGAAGACCATCGCACGGGAGGGACCGACCTCGCGGATGAGCGCAAAGAACACCACGAAGCCC
Source organism: Protofrankia sp. Cr1 (assembly GCF_963555865.1). Lineage (NCBI taxonomy): Bacteria > Bacillati > Actinomycetota > Actinomycetes > Frankiales > Frankiaceae > Protofrankia > Protofrankia sp. Cr1. The sequence continues at coordinate 6,620 of NZ_CAUVXO010000253.1, read as the reverse complement.
AGAGCTGTGCAGACCACGGCGAGGCCTGCGAGCGCGGCCAGGACCCGACCGGGCGGCAGGGAATCCGGCCAGGTCAGCACCGCCGCTGGCGTGTAAAGCAAGGCCGTGCCGGCGAGGCAGACGGCAGCCATCGGTAGTCCGGGCACGCCCTTGAGCCGATGGGCCGTCAGGAGCGGGGCACCCGCGTAACCGCATGCCGTCAGCAGCACTTCTATGATCGCCCACGGGTCGTCGACGCCCAGGTTCGGCCCAACCAGAACGGTGACCCCTGCGAATCCCAGCGCCAGGCCCGCCCAACGCCTGGCGTTGAGCTGGTCGCTGTCACCGATCAGCCGAGCCATTACCACTGCAAGAATCGGGACCGCCGCGATGATCAGGCCCGCCATAGAACTGGTGATGTGCCGTTCGGCGTTCGACAGCAGGAACCAAGGGAAAATAATCTCAATCGCAGCGAAAGCCGTCAGCGGTCGCCAATGGCGGACCAGAACGACCAGCTGCCCGCCGCGCAATGCCAGAGGGAGGAGCACAGCGGCGCCGACCGCGGTGCGCGTGAAGACCAGCACGGGTACCGAAACGCTCTCCACCGCCACCTTTATCAACAGATATGGAATTCCCCAGATGATGCACATCAGTGCGAAAAGAAACCAGCCACGGCGATTCATACGCCCCCTCGCTCATACCCCACGGAGTTGGACAGGACCTGGCCTCGCCGGGCATCTCAGCCGGTAGTAGTGACCGGACTCACGAACTCTTTTATGATCAAAAATAGAAGCGGGGGCGGCCTCAAGGAGTCAGTGTGAAAAGGACCCGCGCCGGGCACGGCGGTGCCACGGGAAAAAGCGTGACACGTCCACCGCCGGCGAGTCAATACCCGGGACGAGCTTTTTCGACTGCCGCACAAGCGACTTTGTTTCCACGCGAAGACGGCCCGTATCACGTGGATACGGGCCAGCTTCGATCTTTTCTTCACCTGGTCAGTGGCCCCCGGCTGCGCACGCGGCCACCGTGCCGGTGGACCTGAGATATAGCACACGTGGTGAACCGATTATTCGAAGCCGCCGCTGGATGCGCTGGCACCAGCTATTTCAAATAACTCGTCGAGATCATACTCGGCGCGACCCGGGCTGCCATACCGATTGATCTTTCCCCGACTGGCCCATTTCCTGATCGTCGCTTCGGAGACGCCCAGAGCCAGCGCCGCGAGCTCGGTGGGTACCGTCCGGCGGTCCTGGCGTGCTGCTGGAACTCCACTCACGCCGCACGCTCGGCCTGCCGCATGCACCGGCTCAACGAGATCCATTCGTGGGGCTGCCACAGGTGGCCAGCGGTACAGCCAACCTGAGGACGGTGGCCGTCCTCAGCGTCGCTCACATAAACGATGTGCCCGCAGTCTTGTCTGCCGCAGGTGCCGAGTCGCCGCGAATTCCGGGTGTCACGGCTGGCCGCATCGCGAGCAGTGCCGGCGAGCTCACGCATCTCGGTGGCGAAGTCGCCGGCAGCCGCATGGCCGGCCAACCAGGCCAGGTGTCTGTCAAGAAATGCGGCCAGGGCTTCTGCGGTACGCGTGCTCGGTCCGGTCACCCTGCGTTCGTGAACGACGAGAGCGCACCACAACGACAGTATGTCGAGGATGTTGGAGCGTGCGCGCATGGCGGCCTCGTTCAGGCTGAAGCCCACCGGCTTGGTCCCCCTGATCCGCTGGATGATCCCCTGTGAGGTGCTGGCAAGCCTCCGCTCACAGTCGTCGTACAGCTCAGGTAGGGCACGAAGGTCCCGGCGCACCGCCTGCCGGCACTCCGCACACAGTCCGAACCCGGCCGCTACGGGGCTCGAACAGTGTGCTGATTCGCACAACGCGTGGGTCATTTCCCCTCCTTCGTCATGGTGCACTGTCCTGGATCACGTTGCCCAGGCCGAGCCGGTGGGCGGCCAGCATCAGCTGACACGCCAACGAAGTACTCAGCGTGTCCACGCCGAGCATTTCGACCAGCACGATGCCCTCGGGTTCGGCACGTACGATGTGGTCACCGCTCAGCAGACCCCGCAGATCGCCGGCGATGCGATGCGAATGGTATTCCTGGCGCCGCCTCGCGGCCGGACCGCTTTCACTCGACCTGTGTACCCCGACGAAATAACGGTGCAGGTTCTCCTCGATCAGTCCCAGGTTGTCAACGTAGACCGTCGCGACCCCGTCGACCACACTCGCCGGCAGATCCCAGCCACTGCAGTTGACCAGCACCGCTCCCCTGGCGATTTGGTCGATCTTGATGTTGACCGCGGATTTACCGGCTATGCCGACGAGGTTTGCCCCAAAGATGGCCTCAGCGATCTCCGAGGTGACGGCAAGGCTGATGCCAGACAGATCAAGCTCATCGATAACTCGATTGGTGACTATTTCCTCTACCGATCCACCTACGGCACACACCGCGACGTGACTGACGTCCACAACGTACCGCACGGCCATCCGCAACAGCAGCTCAGCAGAAATCCCCGAGCCCAGCACTGACACGGTTGCCGCACCCGGTGGTACGAAGACGCGTGCGGCCGCGCTCGCAAGGCAGGCGCCACGGACTGCCTGCAGGGCTCCCAGCGGCAACAGAAAACGGGTTGCCGAGCTTGGTTCCTCGACCACGAGGTATTTTTCGGCGAGACCGACGCCCAGTCCGGCCTCCGGGCCCACCACGAAACTCCGTTCGGGAGCTTTTTTTCCGGTCAGTTCAGCTACGACCAACTCGACTGGATCTAGGTCGTCGAGGGCACGGTGCACCTCGTCAGGGCTGATCTGAAACGTCGTGCTCAATGAGGTCCATCTCCCGGTCTAGGTCTGTTGTCTTTCCTGGCAACTGTGGCTTCGACGACTTCTCACTCGCTTCTGTCCGGCTATCCGGTAGTCGAAAGCCGGTCGATGGCAAATCGAAATCCACGCGAGGCAACGTGTCAACCAACGCTGAGGTGCTCGTCAGCGGCCAGACCTTCTGGGAGGAAACGATGCGCGCAATCCGCAGAGTCGGAGCGAATGTGTCCGGGCTGTCGTCTGGCATGGTTGGAGGAGTCGCGATGGTGCTGCCCTGCGTCTCACGAGTGAACGTCACAAGCACTGACGACACTCACTGGTGAATACGATAGAAAGGTCGCCTGGTCACACAATCCGTGCGGTCTGGCGCCGGTCCTTCGGCCTCGTGTGTATTTTTGTGAGATCTAACCTACAAAAAACTCACGAGGGGTTTGCGGACAGGCTCTTACCGCCAGCGTTGTCGGCAAGCAGCACGGAGCTTTTTTTCGTGGCATCGGGGAGCTCTGCGAGTATGCGGCGTGCCTCGGCGGAGCCATCGGCCGTGAGCATCTCGAGGGCTTCATTGGATTCCCGTCGGGCCATGGTCAAATCACCGTCTTTGCGATGAAAATCCGACAGCAGCAGCAGTACCTTCGCGGTCCATACCGTTGAACCGAGCTCCTGGAACAAGCGCCTGGCGCTCTCAAGATGGCTCGGTCCTGATTCGATGTCACCCTGGGCGAGCTCAATCTCGCCCAGGGTATGGAGCGCCTTAGCCTCGATCAGTCGCTCGCCCGAACCGGAGGCCAACTCGAGGGCATGCGCTATCGTGGTTGCCGCGCTGTCCAATCGGCCCTCCCGGTATCGCACGATTCCCAACCCGTACAGCGCGTGGGCCTCACCGATCCTGTCGCCACTATCGCGCACGATGCGCAGCACCCGGTGCAGCTCTTTCCTTGCCAGTTCGAGTTCGCCAACAATCACATGCAGGTCAGCGAAACTGTGCAGCACCTGCGACTCGACGCGGATACAGCCCAACTGTCGGCACATCTCCAACGCTTGCTCCAACAGTAGCCGCGCCTGGTCCATGTCCCCGACACTGAGCCAGTGCTTGGCTTGACTCCGCATGACGTGCGCGGCTCCGATGCGATCGTCAACACGTCGCAGGAGCATGAGCGCCCGGTCGTATTTCGCAAGCATCGCGTCCGTGTCCCCCCGTATCCCGTCGACATGCGCCGAGTTGCGAAGCACAAGTGCGCTGCCGTGTTCATTCCCGGCAGCGTTGAACAGTTCCATGGCCGCACGGAAACAAGTGTCCGCGTCAGCAAGCCGGCTCTGGAACATGTTCAGTGTTCCTATCGAGTACAACATGGCGGCGACCCCGATTCGGTTCCCGGCCCGCTGCGCCGCGTCATGGGCCACCCGCGCTACCTCGTGCCAGTCGTCGAAGTAGCCCCTGGACTCAAACAAGGTGGTGCAGGTGAGTGCGAGGTCCCAGCACAGTTCGTCGAGGCCGGAGTCCGCCGCCTGGCGCACGGCCGCCACAAGAGCCGGCCGCTCGCTGTCCCACCAGTCCATCGGATCGCCGACCATGTCCCCGGGATCCGCATCCGGCGGCCGCCACCGCGGAGCGTTCCCATGAATGATGGTGTAGTCGCCACCGTATTCCTTGCGGTGCGCGGCCTCGGCCAAGGCCAGCCACGCGCCCAGTACCCTGACCAGGACGGCATCTCGCTCGTCCTGCGCCTCCGTCTCGGTCAGGCGTTCGCGCGCATAGACCCGGATCAGATCGTGGAACCGATAGCGTAGCCCCCTGGCGTCTGGGTATACGACGGTCTCCAGCACATGCGCGTCGACCAGGCTTTCCAGTACCTCCTCCGCGGCCGCGACATCCGTCTCGAGCAGTGCCGCGGCTGTCCAGGAGCGAACATCGGGTGCACGAATCAGCGCCAGCAGGCGAAACAGACGCTTCGCGGGTTCCCCGAGATTCTCGTAGGTGAGGCCGATGCTGGACCGCAGCTCCCAGCCGCGGTGTTCCAGCTCGTCCAATCGGCGCACCTCGTCCCGTAGGCGATGGACCAGTCGACTCAGCGGCCACCGTGTACGGGACGCCAGTTTGGCCGCCGCGATGCGCAACGCGAGGGGCAGGCCGTCACAGAGCTCACACAGCTCCGTCGCCGAGGTCTCCTCGGCCCGGACACGTTCGCCACCGATAACCTTGGCGAGCATCTCGACGGACTCGGCGACATCGAATGCCTCGACCGCGACATGGTATGCACCCGGCAGGCCCGTCAACCTGTTCCGACTGGTAGCGATCACTGCGCAGGTTGAGCTACCCGGTAGGAGCGGCAGGAGTTGGTCCTCGTTGGCCACATCGTCCAACACCACGAGTACGCGTTTGGCCGCCAGGCAGCTACGGTAAAGCTCGCCCCGTTCGCCTACATCGTCCGGGATGGCCGCACCCGATACTCCCAGGGCGCGCAGAAAACGCGCCAGTTGCAACGCGGCACGGTCCGGACTGGTCGAACCCTGCAGCTCCGCGTAGAGAACTCCGTCCGCGAAGTACTCGTTGAGTATATGAGCCACCCGGATCGCGAGGCTGGACTTACCAACTCCCGCTCTGCCGGACAGGGCAACGATCTGCATGGCGTGCCCGGCCAGTTCCGCGTCATCGTTCCTGGTAAGCACTTGCCTGATCTCCGCAATTTCGGCTACCCGGCCGGTAAAATCGGAGATACCGGCCGGAAGCTGCCGCGGAAGCGTTCGCCGATGGAATTCCGGCGGCGGATCGGCAACACTCAAGGCGACGTCGTGGGAAGAAAAATCAACTTGGGGGGCGCCGAGCCCTGGATCTCGGTTGAGAATGGCCAACTCCAGACCCTGCAGCTCCTGACCCGGCTCGATACCGACTTCCTCGATCAGGGTCGTGCGGGCCCGGCGGAAGACCCCCAGGGCCTCAGCCTGCCGTCCGGATCGGTACAACGCCAGCATGAGGAACCCATGGAGCCGTTCCCGGAGCGGGTGGTCGCCAACCAGCGCCTGCAACTCCACCGTAAGCTCCTCATGCCAGCCGAGTTTGAGTTCCAGCCGCACGCGTTCCTCGATGGCTGCCAGCCGCTTCTCGTCCAATGCGGTCGCGCCTCGCCGGACGAGCTCGCTCTGGACCCCGGCCAGCGCCGCGCCACTCCACAGTGCCAACGCCGCGCGCAAGGTTCGCACCGCGTCCACGGCACGCCCGGCATCGATTTGCTCCTTCGCGGCGGTGAGCTGACCGGCGAACCGTAGGCTGTCAACCTCGCTCGCCCCCAGTTCGAGGGCGTATCCCGGAACGCGGGTCCTGATAGCATCGGGGTACCCCGCCTCGGCGAACAGCTTACGAAGCCCCGAGATGCAGACCTGGATCTGCCCGCGCGCGGTAGGAGGCGGATCATCCCGCCAGACCGCCTCGATGAGTTGGTCGACGGACGTAACACTGTTGGCATTCAAGGATAGCATGGCAAGGACAATCTGCTGCCTCGGCCCGCCGAGGTGCAGCGAGCGACCGCCGACAGCAAGGTCAAGGGGCCCCAGAAGCCGTAGCGTCATCCTCCCCCTTCCGGGTTGGACCCCCTCCAGCACGACTCGATACTCACAGGATTATAACCACGAGATTACGGGCGGGACCGGATTCTGGATGTAACCAGAAGTGAAACATAGTGAATTCCCGCCGTAACCAACAGTCAAAGATCCACCGTTACGAAGCACGGAGCGTTGTTCAGCGCTCGGGTCACGAGTGGTATCGCCGCAGGTCATCCCTGGAGTGCTCGTACGTCTGCCGGCTGACCGCGCGCGGTGCGAAGCCTTGGCC